>JASJDX010000184.1 GCA_030064975.1 Pleurocapsa sp. MO_192.B19 | reverse complement strand
TGCGTGGTTACTCTCTCTCAACTCGAAAAAACTAGTATTTCTATGGTGGAAGCTATCCCAAAAGCAAGTTTTAATTCACATTAGACGTTTAGTAGTCAGGAGTAGCAAAAAGTTCTTCAAACTTGTAAATGTTGGTTCTGTTAACTATTAATGCGGTAGGCTCATCAATACTATTGACCAAACGTGTTTTCAATAGGTATTCTTCATTAGCTTTTAGTACTATTAATGCAGCAAAAAGGAGCTTGAAATTACTAGCTTTTGATAATTGTCTGTTAATTTTTAAAGCTCGTTCAAAATTGTCTACACCATTACTAATATTGTCAGCTATCAAATTTCTAACTGAAGTGATGTCGGATTTATTATTACTATTATTAACAGCCAACAATTCAAAACCTAAACCGATTGTGTGAGACTTGGCAAACTCAGCATAATCGATCGCAGGAATCAATTCAGTCACACCATAAGGTTTAAGCAGTTCAAGATCTACTTTTTTCCAGAAAGACTTAGTTAGCACATTCTTAGATAGATTGTCAAGCTTACCTAGTTGGTTAACCTTCTCAAAGTTACGTAATTGCTTTTCATTCTGAAACAAAAACTGACTTCTAGTAATCAGCTTCATGATTTTGAACACTTTACGGGAAAAGCCCATAGGATGAGCAATCTCATCTAAACCAGATTCTAAAAACTTGATTGCCTCGCGATTAGCTTCCCCAAATTTAATAATCTGATTCTCAGAATAAATCACAGGCTCTTTATAGCTGTTTTTAAGGCAGTCAACATACCAGTTGAGGTTTTTACCTAGGAGATATTTTGAGCCGTATTAGGGGTGATTTTGTGGCAGTAATCTTGGCGATCGCTTGGCTTAGGGTTGGGGGTTATTTTACAACCTTAATTTTGTAACAACTTTGTTTGTGTTTCGCGATCGCTTTATTTATATGTTATCGATCGCACCGTAACAATTTTAATTCAGCTAATTTTATTTATTATTGACCAAATCAAAATTGTTATGTCTAATTTTTTAAATAGATTAAAGTCTAAGGCTCAAGAACAAATTAACAATATTGAGAATGAGACTCTTAAAAACGCTGCAAAAGTTGCTCAGGTAGCTGTAGATCGAGGATATCAAAGCACCAAAAAGGCATTAGAAGAAGCAAAAGTTCAGGCTCAAATCAAAGTTGCCGAAGCCATCAAGCTGCAACAGCAAAAAACATTTGATTTGGCTTTGGATATGGCAAAAAAAGAAAATTATTCTCAAGCTATTATTTTCTTAAAAAATATCCCTGCTAACTCAGAATTATATACCGAAGCTCAAAGTCAAATAGCTGTTTACGAACAAGCTGCAAAAAAATCAAAAGATGAAAGAATATTTAGTAGGGCGATCGCTTTAGCCGAACAAGAAGAATATACTCAGGCGATTAAAACTTTGAAACAGATATCTGAAGAATCATCTATATATCTCGATGTAGAAAACAAAATTACAGAGTATGTAGAACAAGTAAAAATCATAGAAGAAAAAATAGCAGTAGAGTTTTTGGAGAAAGCAGCAAATTTAGCCGATCAAGAAGAATATTCACAAGCTCTAATGGTTTTGGAGCAAATATATCAAGATACATCTGCATATATAGAAGCACAAGCTAAGAAAAACGAATATCAAGAATTAATTAGAGATAAAAAAGCTCAATTACTTCTAGAAAAAGCAATTAATAATGCTAACGAAGGTAAATATCGGGAATCTATTGAAATTTTAAATCAGATATCCAACGAAACTAAAATATATACTGAAGTACAAGAAATAATAGAACAGTATCAAGAACTAATTAAAATAGAAGAGAAAAAGTTAGCTGAGGAGTTATTCAATCGGGCTATTACTTTTGCAGAACAAAAAAAATATACTCAGGCAATAGATGTTCTACAGCAAATTGCCAAAACCACAGAATATTACGATTTTGCTCAAAACAACATAGTTGAATATAAAAGACTAAAGTTAGAAAAAGAAGCTAATTCTTTTTACAGTCAATTGCGACGGGGACAAGCCCACGTCGCTTGTAACTAACCGCTAGGCTGTTACGATTGGCTGATTGACGACAGCCTGTTCCTCCGACCTAGCGGCAGAGGAAAGGAAATAGTTGTCGCGAATATTAGTCCCCGAATTGATATCAGAATGCGCCTTAAATCCGCAGCAACGGCAGTGAAAACGAGATTTTTGGCGATTAGCTTTATTGGTATTCCCACAACGGCTGCATCGTTGCGAAGTATATCTAGCGTCTACAAAAGCTGTTTCTTTTCCTTGAGCTACGCTTTTATATTCAAGAAAAAATTCTAGCTGGCTGAATGACCAACTACTTAGCCATTTGTTAAGCTTTTTGCCTCGTCTTTGATTTCGTATTCCCGATAAGTCTTCTAGGGCAAATATCCGATATTCTGGTTGATTAGCTAACTCTTTACTTACACAATGATTAACATCGCCCATGAACCGCTTCTCGCGCCCAGACATAGCTTTCAATCTACGCTTGGCAGAACGAGTGCCTTTTTGCTGCAATTGTTTTCGATTGTATAAGTAGCGTCTTTGAGTTGCTCTTATTTTGTTTGAGGAGAAGAATTTACCGTCATGGGTTGAGCAAAGGTGATAGAGTCCTCTATCAATGCCTTGTACGTCACCAGTTTCTAATTTGGGTGGGTCTGGATGCTCGAAAACAAGTCTTACCCAAAACTGTTTTGTCTGCTTAGTATAAGTTACCGTTGCCCCTCGAAAATCCCAATTATCATAGACTTCTCTAAAATAATCTGGAATATTGAGAATTAACTTTACTCGCTTTCCAATACAACTAAGGGTTAATTGTTCTCCTCTTAAAGTCATGGTGCGTTTATCGTAACGTAAACCAGAAGTGGGGTTTTTACGTGGTGTTCGCTTAAACTTGGTTTGCTTAATTGCTTCAAGGGCATTGTCTCTAGTGGCTTGTATTAAAGCAGAAGGCACATCAGGATAAGTAAGCCTAAGTTGACTATACAAATCTCGATGTGCCTTTGATTTGTTATAAGTTTTTTGTTCCAAAGCCCAGTCAATATGTGCATTGAATATATCCGCACATTGACTCATCAGAAAGAAAAATTTCTCTTGAGGTAAATTGACTGGGATGGAAACGGTTCTAAGCATTAAAATTTTGGGATTTTTCCACCTATTGTTTGTCCAGATTTTAAAGCAGAAAGAGCTTGAGTATCTTCGGATAACCAAACAGCTTCATCTTCTAAAAACTGTCCATCAGAACCAGATTGTCTAATCCTTAAAGAGTGATTAGTGCTAGAAACGCGAGCTAAAACTTTGATTTTCTCGCCGTTAACAATAACATGACCTGAAAACTGCATTTTGGCTAAGTTTCAAATGATATTATGTTGATCATACCCCATTTTTATATGTTTTATTGATATGCAAATTTTAACGTCATCTCATGCAAAACACAGTCTTGGATACCATATAATTTTTTGCCCAAAATATCCCCATCAAGTTTTAGAGGGGACAATAGAAGTAGAGCTAAAACGTATACTGGTAGAAACTTGCAAAGCTTATGGGTGGCATTGTCATTCTCTCGAAGTAATGAGCGACCACTGCCACATATTTGTTCAAGCCGACCACACAACCGCACCAGTAGAAATAGCAAAAACGCTAAAATCTATTAGTGCGGTTCATTTGTTCAACAAATTTCCAAGACTGAAGCAGCGCAAGTTCTGGGGTTCTGGTTTGTGGAGCAAAGGAACTTATTACGCTTCTGTTGGACATATATCAGAAGATGCAGTTAAAAAATATATCGAAACTCAAAAGGAAAGAGGTTAAGCAGTATCGCTACCGCGATGCTTGTTTGCTGGTCGGGCTTCATCTCAAGGTACAAGACACATGAGTTTTCGCCCGACATTGATTATAAATTTTCTTCTATAATAATCTTTGTTCTTTGGCTCAATATGCTTTAAAGCAATGTAATCATTTGTATCGCTTGCAACTAATCTTTTCCCAAAGAATTTATCTCTCTGATGAATTTTGCATATGTACCTTGTCCACCTATTAAATCCCAAAACTCGTTACCAATAAGAACTGACTCATCCTTACGCATATCAAACCATCTATTAGGAAAACTCCATACGTAATCTTCTTTTTTGCCATAAGGATTGTAAGGCAAGGCAAAAAAAGCATAGTCAACCTGACAAGGTTGCATAGCAAGTAGTTTAAAAATTTTTTCTTTGCTGACTTTAGTTTGATCGCTATTAGGTAAAGGTGCTTTTAATTCAAACGCATATTTTTTTCCTGTTTCATCGCTATCAATAAAAATATCGCACACTACTGATGTAGGTATTAATTCTCCACCACCATCTCTTATATAATCTATCTCTTTATTCCAATCAGGCTTAACTCGCTTTTTTCCCTTTTGTTTATGTTCTAGTTTGTTTAGTATTTCTTGAATGCGTCTTAAACTTTCACGACCAACTGTGCCATTTATATGATGACCACTAAGGCAGTTTCCGTGTATTTCGAGAGCAACAGCTTTTGCTAACTTTTCCCATATTCCCCCAAATGGGGTAGTGAACCTACGTTCAAAATGCGATCCTTTAAATATCTCATCAGGCACTAAAGCTGCATACAATGGCTTGGCTGAATGATGCTTTTCTTTGATAAAAGGGTCTTTTATAAGTACCTTATCCATTACTCGATCCATAAGCTCATTTATTAGGCTTGTAATGGCTTCTGATACTCGATCTTCTTTGTTGCCTGTCATATTATTGGTTTCGCTTTATCAACAGTACATCGTACCTCAACAAAAGATATGTTGTTTGGATAAAATAACTTGATACACATAAAATTTTAAGATCACCACTGTTAAAAATCTAAAGTAGCAATCGCACTCTCTTTTTGCCGCTCCGTCACCCCTAGATAGCGTTCTAAGGCTGCTAGAGTCTTATGTCCAGATATTGCCTGAATATGCCGTAGAGGTACTCCTGCATCGCTCATACGTGTTAAAGCAGTACGCCTAAAGCTATGGGTACTGATGCCTTCTAATTCCAGCTTACGGCACGTATCCCGCAATATCTTGTCAGCACTGGTCTTGTTAATATGCCCTCTGCCGTGCCTACCAAGAAAGAGGTGCGGACGTGTATGCCAGCGATCGCTTTTATGATGCTCTGCCAGATATTCCTTGAGCTGGGGGTGTACCTGAATTTCGCGGGTTTCGGCTTTGCCCTTAGTGTTATAGCTGCGAATCACCTGCATATCTCGTACCCCTTTAATGCCGATGACATCTCCGCGAAGTAGGGTACAGGCTTTATTGATAGGGGCAGCACCATAGAGACAGACCCCAAACAGGGCGCGATCGTGGGGTTTGGTGAATCCTTCAGAAAATAGTAAATTATTGTGATATAAAAAAGATGTTTTTTTGATATCAAATTTGTATCTAGGAAATATCTAAATGATTATTGTCGTCGGTGGGATTAAAGGCGGTTCTGGCAAAACCACCGTTGCTACCAACTTAGCTGTTATCAGAGCTAAAAAAGGATCTGATTTATTATTGATTGACGCAGATGACCAGGAAACCTCTTCCGACTTTACAATTCTGCGAAATGAACAGCAAGAGTCTGGGGCAGGATATACCAGCATTAAATTGACTGGTGCTGCAGTGCGTACTGAAACCAAAAAGTTATCAAGCAAGTATCAGGATATTGTTATTGATACTGGAGGTAGAGACACCACTAGCCAAAGGGCAGCACTTACTATTGCAGATATCCTTTTAGTCCCCTTCGTTCCCAGATCATTTGATGTTTGGACGCTAGAAAAGGTATCAACCCTCGTGAGTGAGCTAAAAATCGTTAACCCTAATTTACAGGCATCTGCTTTTATCAACCGTGCCGATTCCGCAGGTCGAGATAACCAGTTAGCAGCAGAAATTATCAGAGAAACTGAAGAACTAAGCTTTATTGATACTCCCTTGGGGTCAAGGAAAGCCTTCAGTAATGCAGCGGCTAGAGGGTTGGCTGTTACAGAATTAAAACCCTTGGACAAAAAAGCGGAACGAGAGATGATGAATCTTTATAGATATATTTTTGAAATCATAAAAGTATAAATTAAGTATCTTTCTGATATCAATTTTTATAGGTGTCCACTATGGCTATTTCTCCAAAACCGCAAAAGAAAAAACTGAAACGATCTCCAGAAACTCCAGACATTCGAGAAAAAGAAATTCAATCTCTAATTGAAAAGGGCGGGAGTGTCGCTAAAACAGATGAGAAGAAATCTAAGAAACAGGTTGTTCCTATTAGTCTTCGTATACCGAATCAGATCGTTGAACGAATCGCACAAGTAATCGCCTCAAGACCGATCAGAATTCCCCGACATACCTGGATATTAGAGGCAATTCTCGAAAAATTAGAACGGGAAGAGAATTCAGATTGATATCAAGAAGAACTCTTAAAGAAAATCTATTACCCCCTAACGATTGCCCTTCGGGTAAGCGGAACCCTTACAGAGCGATTAGCTTCGGCACAGGCTCACGCCAATCGCGAAGATCTTGATTTCATGCCAGAGGTCTACTTAAGTTCTGTTGGCGTGAGCCATGGCGTGAGCGTTCCGTCAGTCATTTGAAGTAACAACTTGAAGCTGATTAACATTAACCTGAATATCCTCTGGAGTTGGATCTTTTGCTACTTCGTCTGTATGCTGCGACTCAAAATCAACTATACCTGAGATTTCAACAGTTGTATCAGGATTGTAGGGGTAATCATTTTCTTGAAGTTGAATTGTTATTTTATTAGTGCCATCGGTGAAAACATAGTCTGTTTCCTCTGGTTGTTGGTCAATAATTTTGCCCCGTAAGGTCACTTCTTGTCCTTCAACAGGATTATCAAAAATAGAAGAAACAGTACCTATTTGGGTAGAATTAGCCTCATCGGCACTGGTTGTCTTAGAAACAACCCCTAGAGCAGAAATTGCCAATAAGCCAATAATGAGCCAAGATGTTCCGAGAGGGAATGTTTTAGTCTTCATAAGCTGAAATATTCTCTATAAAATCTATCAAATCAACCTTGTCCAGAAACGAGGTGTATTTTCAATCTCTATAGCAATAGTCCCTCAAAAAAAACAAAAACCCGATATGGTTAGGGATTAAAATTGTCTGGAGCAATAAATTATGACTGATAACCGATTTCTCATGACTGCGGTTGAAATATCAAAAATTCTTGGGGTCAGTGACCGCACTATTAGTCGCTGGGCTAGGAAGGGAAAAGTAGTTAAAGAAGCTAGGGGCAAGTATTGTCTAGTCTCAGTCTTTAATTGTTACAGGGAATTATTGCTCGAAGAGATTGAGCGAACACAAGAAAGTATTAATATCGCCCGTAATAGCGCAGTTAAAAAATCCCTCCAACAGGAAAAAATCGAAGCCTCAATCAAGATAATCACCTCTAACGCCAAGATTAAAGAGCATGAACTATCTGTGATGCAATTGAACTTGGTCAATCGTGAAGATGCTGAACGGGTATATCGTGAAGCCTGTAGAGAGTTTACCAACCTAGCTCATCAGTTACCATTTGACGTTGCTGATGATATTTTTCAGCTGGATGATCCCAATGAAATTAAAAACCTATTGGAAATTAAAATCAATGAGCTATTGAATACTCTCTCAATAGAGTCTTGTGTATAGATAATAGTTATAAAAATTTAAATTAATCTTTAAGATGTACAAGACTATGTTATAGTTGTTAGGTAACTACAATATAGTCTTGTATAGTCTTATGAGTAAATCAAACCCCAGAATGAGTGTTACTCCCGAAGCAAGGCAAGCTTTACACGATATAGCCGAGTCTGAAGGATTATCGTCAAAACACTTGTCAGAAACGATTATGTTTCTAAAACAGTTCTATCTTGAGAACAAGGATAGTAAACCTGATAATGCTCCTAATCCTGAATACAGCTCCTCCGAACAAAAAGAAATCGATCAGGCGATCGCTAATAGTGGATTAACCTTAGAAGAGATCGTTAAAGACGGAACATTGCAGCGCACAAGATATCTAAATAGTATTGCCTCCAATCAAGCCAAACTCAATTCAATGTCTAATGAGGAATTGAAACGGGCCACCTTTAAGGGTGCTGCTAAATATAAAATTACTCAGGCAGTCGAACTTGTTATCAACCATAACGATCGCCAAACTGAAAAGAAAAATAAAGTCTGCCTCACTAAAGGAATTATTTTTAAACTCACTGGTAGCAACCGCCAAACCATTAACAAGTTTTTTGATGACAAGGAGATAATGATCTCCGACCATAATCACAAGCATCAGTTGCGCGATACCGATAACCGTAAAGGTAAAGGGTTTTCTTTTGAGGAATTATTAGGAGTGTAGAATCATGGTGATCGCCAAAGTTGAGGAGTTCCTTGAAAAACTAAGTCCTTTAACAACCCTCAAAGATATCAAAATACTGTGTAATCAGGAACTAGATTACCTGCGTAAAGAGCTATCAATTGAAACTAAGTTTAGTCAGCTAGGTTATCCCGTTGGTGTAATTGGCGATGCTCGAAGACTTAAACAGCAAGTTTCTATTTACCGCAAAGCGATCAGAACTTTAGAAACTAACTCTAAAAACAGCTTCTTCAAAATTATTGATGGTGCGCAAGTCCGACAGCATAAAGCTTTAAGATATTTCAACCTGGCTGAATATGAAAAGCGCGATGTTAATACTCGCGATCGCGCCAGAGTTCGTCAAGATAAAAGCAATCGAAAATCATTTGATGCGGTAGCCGTAATTGATAAATCGATTGAGTTACTTGAGCTTGACAGTTACATCTGTAAGGTGGCTGGTCTTTATCTGCTTACAGGTCGTCGGCACGAAGAGATATTGGTCACAGGTCAATTTAATACGCCGACATCGGATGCCGATTCTATAATCGGTGAATGGCTTGAATTTGATATTGATTCAGCGTTATTTTCAGGACAAGTAAAGCGCAAAGGGAAAACTGACAATCCTTACAATATTCCCCTACTCGCACCATTAGATCTTGTTCAGGATACTACCCGTTGGTTGAGAATTAACAAACCTCATAAGCCAGGACAAAGACCTAAAGGCAGTAAAGAGCTAGGGTTATCTGTCCGAAAAGTATTTCAGGATAGCGGGCTTTTGCCCATACCTTCAGGTAAAGATGAGTATTTAAACCCCCATAATTTGCGCTCAGCTTACTCTGCTATTTGCTGGCAGTTATACAGATATTCTGCTATTTCCCAGAATTGTACTGAGGATATTTTTGTTAAAGCAATCATGGGACACACAGAAGAAACAACACAGTCGGCACAATCTTATCTAGATTACGAATTAAACAATAACGAAGTACAAAAGTTAATCGATCGCTATTATGAGTAAATGTATTATTTGCACCTCAGTCTTAAAAGGCGATATCGAGCGGATGATCTCGGCGGGTGCTAACAACAAGCATCTTCAGGAATGGGCAAAAGAGCGATCGCTCTTGTTAACCCTGAAAGTTATCCAAACTCACAAGATAGAACACCTCAAACATATTGATAGGGCAGAAGTTGAGACATCAGAGTTAAAACCTGTTTATCTAACCTTAGGGACTATCTCAGATTTGCTTGATGTTGAGTACTCAGAACTACTATCTTATTTTTCAGCTAATCAAATTAAGGTTAATCGCCAGAAGAATTATGATCTTATCGCGATTATTCGACACCTGATCTATAAGCTATCTCAAGAGGTTGAAACCCTCAAGGATACCCTTGAGAATCTATCCCCAAAGAGCGAAAAACAGATATTAGCCAGTCTCAAAGAACAGAAGCTAAAAGCACAAACCAGATTATTAACGGTAGTTGCCCACATTAAGGATGTTCAGTTAAAACAAGAAATTGGCGTATTACTAAAGAGCAAAGAATTGGAGGAGAAGTGGAGTTATTCTCTAGTCGGATTCAAAGCGAAATTAGAATCTATCCCTAGCAAAGTTGCCCTCGAATTATCTTCAATTGGGGATCGCGATGCCGTTGAGAACGTACTGGGTAAGTTGATAGATGAAGCACTAGAAGAGTTAGACCATGGAAGCCGACAAGCTGTTTAGCAGCATTAAGAGTAAATTTCTCAAACCTGTTGAAAAGATTCTAGTTAGTGACTGGTCGGAAAAACATCTACAACTACCTCAGACTTCCGCCGAGCCTGGACTATGGCGACGAGATCGCGCACCCTATCAGTCTGGATTAATGGATGCAGTCTGTGAAGGGAGCGTACGAAAAGTCAGTATTATGACCTCCGCGCAAACGGGAAAATCAACCATCTGTAATGCCATCATTGCGCGGTACATCGATATAGATCCTTGTCCGATTATGTTTACTCAACCGACTATCCAATTGGCGCAACGGTTCAGTAAGGAAAAGCTATCACCGATGATTTCTGACATCAAAGTGCTATCTGACAAGATTATTCAAGCTGAGCGAAACGCCGCTTCTACTATTCTAATGAAGCTTTTCAAAGGTGGATTGCTATCAATGTCAGGTGCTAATTCCCCCGCATCTCTAGCATCTATGTCTATCCGATTGCTGCTCTGTGACGAGATTGATAAGTATCCACCCAGCGCAGGGAATGAAGGCGACCCCGTTGAGTTGGCAATCCAAAGAACCGCTACCTTTTGGAATAGTAAAGTTATTTTAGTCTCCACCCCAAGTATTAAAGGTGCTAGCAGAATCTCCGATAGTTACGAAAAGTCAGACAAGCGACTTTTCTTTGTTCCCTGCCCTCACTGTGGGCATAAGCAACATCTTATCTGGGAGCGCATACAGTACCCAGGTAAGGACACTGAAGACTTTAACCCTGACTTGGGAGTCTACTATATCTGTGAAAGCTGCGATCAACCGATCGCGGAAAGTAGTAAATCTATTATGGTGCAAGCTGGGGAATGGATACCGACTGCCACGGCAGAAAATCCTAATCATGTTGGCTTTCACTGCAACCGTCTGATTAGTCCTTGGGTTAACTGGCTTGATATGGCTTATGACTATGAAGCTTCTAAAGATGACCCCCTACAACTACAAGTGTTTGTCAATTCAAGTCTCGGTTTACCATTTGAGCGTAACTTAGGAGATAGTCTTGATTGGGAAAAATTGCACGAAAGATCCCTTAATAGTTCTTACCAGCGTGGACAAATTCCCCAAGATGTGTTAGTGCTTACTGCTGGTGTTGATGTTCAAGGCGATCGCTTGGAAGTTTCAATCTGGGGCTGGGGTCGTGGGGAGCAATCTTGGTTAATTGACCATCATCAGATCTTAGGCGACCCGCTTGAAAATGAAGTCTGGAGACAATTAACTGATGTTATAGCTAAAGATTATAAATTCTCTTTCCGCACGTCAAAATGTAATATGTATTGATTATGTTTTCGCCCTGCCAAGGCGATTGCCTACGGCACTGGCGGAGCCAATCGCCAAAACCTAAA
>JASJDX010000183.1 GCA_030064975.1 Pleurocapsa sp. MO_192.B19 | reverse complement strand
CCAAAAAATAGTGGGGTATATTCGCTGCGAAAACCCCTACCGTGTTCAGCCCACATTACTCCACCATATTTGCGTACCAAAGCAACAACCCGATCTGAGATGGTACGAATTAAAGCTTCATCTTGAGGAACTTGTAAATTCAACGCTGGGCGTACATGAAGACAACCCACGTCCACATGACCAAACATTGCATAGTCGAGATTATAGTCATTGAGCAGCTCTTTAAATTCTTGAATGTAGGCAGGTAAGTTAACTGGTGGCACTGCCGTATCCTCAATAAAAGCGATCGGTTTACGTGCTCCTGGACGATTTCCCAGTAAGCCCACACCCCGTTTGCGTAATTCCCAAAGAGCAGCGATTTCTGACCCTGAGCTAGTTTGATAATAGCTAATTGAATTAGAATTTAATTCTTGTCCCAGTTGCTCGACGGTTGCTTGAAGTTGAGTAGCATCTTCAGAAACAAATTCCACCAAATTAATTGCCCTAGCATCGCCAATAAAGTCTTTGACGCGGGGGTAAATCTCATCTTGTTTAGCTAGCTCTAGGATGGTTTCATCTATAGTTTCAATAGCAGCAGGGTTAAAAGCTAACAAAGATTGAGATGCTTTTAAGGCACGATCAAAACAGTCGTAATGAATTACTAACAGTTCTTTGTACTGAGGAATGGGGGTTAGTTTGAGTTTGGCTTGCGTAACCACCGCCAGAGTTCCTTCTGAACCTGCCAGAATGCGATTAAGGTCAAAAAATTTTCTTTCTGGGTCGTATACTTTTGCCAGATTATAGCCCGTAAGAAATCGTGGCATTTTAGGAAACTGCTGTTCTATGAGAGATTGTTTAGTAGTGACAATCTCATCTACTTGCTGATAAATTTGCCCGATGCGATCGCTTTGGGCTTTAAGTTGAGCTAGATCTTGAGCATTAACAGAAGAGGAACTAGTTGTAGTTCCATTACTTAGCACCCAAGTCAGTTCTAAAATATGATCGCTGGTGCGTCCATAGATGCGAGAGCCTTTACCGCAAGCATCAGTGTTGATCATTCCTCCCAAAGTGGCTCGACTACTGGGAGCAAGATTTGGTGCAAAGAAAACCCCGTGTGGTTTAAGATAACTATTTAATCGATCCAGTACTACCCCAGGTTGCACTTTAACCCAGCCAGCCTCTAGATTCACCTCTAAAATCTGGTTCATATATTTAGAGCAATCCAAAATAATTCCTGTAGAAAGGGATTGCCCATTAGTCCCCGTACCACCACCACGAGGAGAAAAGGTGAGCCTTTGAAAAGCAGGCTGATCTGCCAGTTGAAAGATTGCTACTACATCTGCTGTAGTTTTAGGAAAAATCACTGCCTGGGGCAAAATTTGATAGATGCTATTGTCCGTTGAAGAGAGTAAGCGACTGGCAAAATCGGCGCGAATTTCCCCTGAGAAATCTGTATGTCTGAGTGCCTGAAGAAAGCGATCGACATCAGTTTCTACTGTGTTCCTAAGAGGTAAGCGAGGAATCATCGGCGGTTATTGTGGTGAAGAAGTTGGTTTTACGCCCTGATTTAATTATATTAACAACTGCGATCTTAGTTTAAAAGTTCAAAGCGATCGCCCGATGAGAGAATCGTAACACAAGTGCGATCGCTATAAATTAGGTGTAGCTTTGTCCAACTTTTGTCCCAAATCTTTCCCATAAAGCCAAAAGCGAAACCCAACATCAACCCCATTATTCCCAATGCTACACGTTGGGTTGCACTTTATTGGTGTAGAGTTCTGATTACATCAGAAAAAAATTAAAATAAGAATAATAATAAATAACTCTTTATGAAAGTCCGTGAAGTAGTCAAACGATTAAAAGCTGATGGTTGGTATGAAGCAAGAATGAAAGGTAGTCATCGAGTTTTCAAACATCCAACTAAACTAGGTATTGTTGTTGTACCCGGTAATTTTGGCGATGACGTTGCAATTGGGACATTAAAAAGTATTTGGAAACAAGCACAATTAGAGGATTAAAAATGAAAGAATACTATGTAATTTTTGAATGGGCAGGAAATAATTATTCAGCTTATGTACCTGATTTACCTGGGTGTATCTCCACTGGTAAAACCCTTGAAGAAACTGAAATAAATATTAAAGAAGCAATCGAATTATATATTGATACCTTAAAAGAAGATGGTCAACCAATTCCAGAACCTTCTATTAAAGCTAAACCAATTTATATTGGTGCTTAAAAATTAGGACCCATTGATATCATAAATTTATCTGAGTGCCACATCAATTAAAGGTTATCCTCTATTATGAGGGGAAATTTGAATAATAATTTTTTGTTCTAGTTTATTCAAAAAACTAAACAAGCGATCGACATCAGTTTCGAGAGTATCCCTAAGAGGTAAGCGAGGAATCATTGGCGGTAATTATGTGAAGAAGTAAGTTTTACCCCTATAGCTTAGTTATTTAAACAGCTAAGACCTTGCTTCTTTAACCACTAAAAGCAATTTTTTGATAAGGTTCTCCATTTTGATGAGGACTAATTTGGATTGTCACTTTCATATTAAGACGTTTAAGAAAATCTAATAATTTATCAGTAGTAAAACGACTAAAATGTCCATTCATTAAATGAGAAACATCTGGTTGGGAAATACATAATGATGCTATTTCTCTTTGTTTTAATTGTTTTTCTTTTAATATTTGATAGACATGAAAGCCAATTTGGGCTCTAGTATAAAGTTCTTCTGCTTCCTCTAACCCTAAGTCAGCAAAAACATTTGTACTTCCTTGTTCAAATTCTATCCCTTGATTATCGATCATTTTTAGCCAACTCCAATGCTTCTTGATAACGTTTTTTGATTAAATCTATATCCTGTTTGGGAGTTTTGATCCCTTTTTTGGATTTTTTCTGAAAAGCGTGGAGAACATATATATTTTTTCCTAAATAAAAGTCTAGTGGTTTTGTTTTGGGCGATCGCTGCCTAACTATCCGATTGAACCCGATGGAGTGCAGTTGATCGGACAATATAGTGAAATAATCTACCACGGGTGAACCGGGGTGTTGAACTGCACTGAAGCTTCGTATAAGCGAGATTTCCAATCACCTGTTTCAACTCATTGCCCTGGATTTTTTTTCCTCTTTAGATGGTCGAGTCACACTAGTACATTTAAACCCCAATACTAAGATGACATACTAATTTAGTGTTTACAATGGAGTGGACAGCGATCGCCCTTGCTGCATCGAGAAAGATTTCACTTAAGCGTCTAACCCGTCAACTCGTCAATGGGGTGAAAGTCCAATGTCCATAACTACCCGTAGTGTCAGTCCAGTAAGATACGCTAACATAGTGAAACGCATCAAATTCACTAAATATATTTACTAGGCGACAATCGTGACTCCATCTACAACTACTGAATATAAACATATCCTACTTGACGATCGCCAAGTTCCGTTCATCAAAGGAACATCCATGAAGGTTGTGGAATTAGTCACTTCTGTCCAAGCTTATGGTTGGAGTCCAGAAGAATTGCATTTTCAGTATCCTCATCTAAATATGAGCCAGATTTATTCAGCTTTAGCTTATTATTGGGAACATAAAGCAGAAATTGACGCAGATATGAAACGTCGCTTCGAGTATAGTGAAAAATTACGTAAAGATGCTGGAGAATCGACCTTAGCCAAAAGACTGCGTTATGAAGGACTCATTTAATGAGTATTGCTTTTTACATGGATGAAAACGTCCACCGAGGGATTACAGATGGATTGCGAATTCGGGATGTGGATGTCTTGACGGTGCAAGAAGATGAAAGGACTGGCTTCCGAGATCCAGTAATACTTGACCGCGCTACAGAACTGAAGCGTGTTTTATTTACTCAAGATGATGATTTTTTAGCAGAAGCAACCCTTCGTCAACAAGAGAAAACGAATTTTACGGGTGTTGTTTATGCTCATAAACTTAGAGTTTCTGTCGGTGATTGTATTCGCCATCTAGAAATAATTGCTAAAGCTGCTTCTTACGAAGAATTAGCAAATCGTATTCAATATTTGCCTTTGTAGTGAGACTGATAATAGTTTTTCGATTTCTTTGAGTGCATTTTGATAATCTAAGTCAGTTTTAATTGGGCGTAATTCCATAGCTAATAAATTTATTTATCTTTAAAATTGCTGCAATTTACTTGGCTTTTGTCATATCAAACAGATGTTGTGCTTGGGGGGCAATAAAGCCTTCAAACAGGGTTTTGTGTCCAGTATTATCTCTGATGAGATAACGTTCTGCTAGTTCATAATAGGCATAGCTCCAAAGCATTTTATCCAGATCTCCTTGCTTGTTTAGAACGGGGACTAGTTCTCTAACTGCCTGAGTTGCTGTTTGTTGTAGTCCACTAGATTCCCCTCCTTCAAAACTATCTTTCATTGGCACTCCCTGACGAGCTAAAGCTTGAGCCGTACTCTGAATATCAGGATAAGTAGGGGTATTCTGCCGATTAATGTAACCAGTAAAGTGATTAACACTGTAGCCGTGTAACAGCACCCAAGCTCCATACTGGCTAACTTCATTAACCGCTTTGACAATACTTTGTTTAGGGGGTGTCCAAGGGCGAGTAAAGACAGGAATTAAGGATTTTGCTAATGCTTGTTCATCTTGCTGTGATGGGAAGGTTGATTTTTGCCAAGTTGCTAGAGAGAAGAAAGAACCCGATCGCACTGTATCCTGAATCGATTTAGCAATCGATGGTGGTAATTGCTCTACAATCAGTTCGCTGATAAAAAGTTTTGGGAGGTCGTATTTATCTTGTTCGGGATGACGATAGTGACGGGCATAAAGATGGCGATCGCGAAAATGATATTCTCCTGCGACTTCGTAGCCTAACCACTGGACAATACTTTCTAGATAAGGAAGTCCTAAATTTACTGACTCATTCGCACTATCCACTACTAGCCGTAAGGAACGGAAGGCAATATGATCGTTGGCAACAGTTCCTCCTGCGGCTTTAATCATTGCTTCATAAACACGGGCATAGTCAACTCGTTGGCGATAAATTTCCCAGAGTTGATTCCATAATTCTTGAGCCAGACGTGGAGAGTTCATGGGTAGTCTTTGAGTATTTCGGTAAGAATATTTAAGGCAATCTCAATCTGTTCGGCTGTAATTACTAAAGGAGGACAGAAGCGAATTGAGGCTTTACCACACCCCAATAGTAACAATCCTCGATAAAAAGCATCTTGGAGTAGGCGGTCGCGTGCAGTAGGATCGGGATTACCCTGCTCGTCGCAAATATCAATAGCAACCATTAACCCCTTACCGCGAGGGAGAGAAATGCAATCATAAGTTGAGGACAAATGAGTTAATCCAGCTTGTAACTGTAATCCTCGTTTTTGGGCATTCTCCATCAAACCATTTTCCAATAATTCCAAAGTAGTATTAGCTGCTGCACAGGCTACGGGATTGCCCCCGAAGGTACTAGCATGAGAGCCAGGAGTCCAAGTCATAATCTCCGATCTTGCTATAACTGCACCCAAAGGTAAGCCACTGGCAATCCCTTTCGCTACGGTGATGATATCGGGCATTACTCCCCAATGCTCAATGGCAAAGAGTTTACCTGTGCGTCCCATACCAGATTGCACTTCGTCAACGATGAGTAGAATTTTATGGCGATCGCAAATATCCCGTAACCTGGGTAAAAAGCCATCATCAGGTACGATATAGCCTCCTTCTCCTTGAATTGCCTCGACCACAATGGCAGCTACATCTGATGGGGGTAGCATGGAAGTAAATAGGGTTTGCTCTAAATAATCTAAGCTAGCGTGAGTACCATAGGGAATATGGGTTACTCCTGGGACTAGAGGACCAAAACCTTGGCATTGAACAGATTTAGAACCAGTGAGAGACATTGCGCCATAGGTACGTCCGTGGAAACCACCCAGAAAAGCAATTACCCGCCAGCGTTTGGTGTAATACCTGGCTAACTTTAACGCTCCTTCCAGGGATTCTGCCCCTGAGTTGGTAAACAATACTCTTGCTTTAGAACCTTGAGCCGATTGAGAAAACGGGGCTTTAGCTGCTAGAGTTTCGGCTAACTGCACCATCGGTTCATAATAAAAATCTGCCCCGCACATATGCAATAGCTGTTGTGATTGCTCGTTAATTGCCTGCACCACTTGGGGATGAGCATGACCAGTAGCAGCCACGGCAATCCCTGCGGTCATGTCCAAGAAGACATTGCCATCCACATCTTCAATCAGGCAACCTTCACCCCGTTTCACCACTAGGGGATAGTCTCGGGTATAGGAGGAAGAGGTAACAGCGCGATCGCGATCTATCAGAGCTTGGGCTTTGGGTCCTGGCAATGGTGTAATTAGCTTGGGTCCTTGAAGGCGATCGGAGTGGGGTACGGTTTGCATGGTTGTTTCAGAGTTCGGAGTTCGGAGTATGCCCTACGGGCACGCTGAGTCTAACGACTTGCTCCGCAACCGCGAACGAAGTTCGGAGTTGTTAGAGGTGAATCGTCTTGGCGCACGCCTTATCGCAAGAATATTGCCTTCACAGGAGTTTGGAGTTCGGGTATTTCTCATTAGCGATTATCAATTTGGGCGCGCTGCAATTGCCCTGAAAAATCGACATACACCGTTTTCCAATTCGAGAAAATATCCAGGGCAGTACTACCAGCTTCTCGATGACCGTTGCCAGTAGCTTTTACACCCCCAAAAGGTAGATGGACTTCCGCCCCAATGGTAGGGCCGTTGATGTAGGTAATTCCTGCTTCAATATCTCGCATCGCCTGGAAGGCTCGATTCACATTCTGGGTATAGACGGCAGAGGAAAGACCATAGCAGGAATTGTTGAGAACGGCGATCGCTTCTTCAAAGGACTCAACTTCTATCAGAGATACTACTGGTCCAAAGATTTCTTCTTGGGCTACGCGCATCTCAGACTTTACTTCGTCAAGAATAGTAGGTTCAAAGAAATAACCCTGTTCTAACCCTTCTCCTTGGGCTTGTTGCCCCCCTGTAAGGATGATTGCGCCTTCTTGTTGTGCTAGATTCAGGTAGTATTTCACCCGCTCTAACTGAGCTGCATTTACCAAAGGACCTACATCAGTGTTAGGATCGATTCCTGAACCCAAGCGCAATTGACGAGTTTTTTCTAACAGTTTGGTTGTAAAGTCTGCTTTAATATCTCGATGTAAAATCAGACGGCTAGTAGCAGTACAACGTTGTCCTGTCGTACCAAAAGCCCCCCAAAGCGCACCCTCTAAAGCCAAATCGAGGTTAGCCTCTTCCATGACAATCTGAGCATTTTTCCCCCCCATTTCTAAGGAAACCCGCTTATGGGTGCGTCCACATATGGCTGAGACCTCGGCACCTGTTTTAGACGAGCCAGTAAAGGAAACTAAGTCAATCCCAAAATGATTTGTTAAGGCACTACCAACCTCTTTTCCCGTTCCATGAACCAAGTTAAATACCCCTGGAGGAACTCCCGCTGTGGCAAAAATTTCGGTGAGTACTGTGGCGCAAGCAGGTACATCTTTGGCGGGTTTAAAAATCAGGGTATTCCCACACACTAACGCTGGTAGTGCTTTCCAACAGGGTATAGCTACGGGAAAATTCCAAGGTGTAATTAGAGCAGCTACTCCAATGGGCATCCGCATTGTCATCGCAAATTTGTTACCCAACTCTGAAGGAGTGGTTTGACCAAACAGACGACGACCTTCTCCAGCATAGTAAAAAGCACAATCAATCCCTTCCTGGACATCACCTCGGGCTTCTACTAAAACCTTGCCCATTTCTCGACTCATCAGAGTTGCTAGCTCTTCTTTTCGAGCCTGTAATTCTTCCCCTATGCGATGAACAATCTCAGAGCGCACTGGGGCAGGGACTAACCGCCAAGAAGTATAAGCTTGCCGAGCAGCTTTCACGGCAGCATTGACATCGGCTTCATTAGACTTAGGGGCAGTGGCAATAAGTTCCTGCCAGTCCGCTGGGTTGCGACTCTCAAAAGAATCTCCCGATTGAGCAGGTATCCACTGTCCATCAATATAATTACGACAAGTAAGTGGTGTGTTCACTCTTTTCGTACTCCCTTACGCGATGACTACGGAACAGATTTTTTTAGCACTTAGCGAGGAATTTTGCGAATCAACTTCAGAAGTAAAGATAGCAACTTTGTTGATACCAATTAGACTCCTGCTTCGATTATAGGAGCTACCATTCTCATAACAGCCATACTTTAACAATTATTTGGTTTCGGTCTAAAAATTTGGCAATTTTGCTGGTTTGAGAAGATAAAAGATAATTAGCAGATTGTGTAGTCAGCTATCATATTGAGACTCCCTGAGATAAAATCAGCAGGGATTCTAGTTCTTGAGTCCGTCGCAAACGGGATAAATGTTTCAAGGGCTAAAGCCACTTTACTCTCAACTGCTAGAATTTTGGTGGTATACCCTACTCAATTCTTCAGAGGGGTTAAGGGCAATGGCAAAACAAGTATCACTGGAACAGATTGTTCAGTGTGGTGTAAACCAAACAATAGCTGCTGGAATACTATCCCAGATTAATCACTGTCTGGCTTCTCTCTCTCCTGTCGATTGCTGGCAGTATTTTAGTCGAGAAATACTTAAACCTCACCACCCTTTTCCCTTACACGAACTGCTTTACCAGACTGCTTTTTCTGACTGGGATTCAAGTCAAGGTTCTCCAGCCGTCTGGCTTCCTTCTGACGAGCAGATAAAAACTACCAATATCACCGCTTTGATGAAGGAGCTTAAAATAGTTTCTTATGAGGAACTTCATGCCTGGTCAGTACAAAATCGTGCCGAGTTTTGGGAGGTAACGATTCGACGACTAAATATCTGCTTGAGCCAAAAATACACTCAAATTGTCGATCTTTCCCCAGGGATAGAATCACCCCAATGGTTGGTGGGTGCTCGTTTGAATATTGTTGAAAGCTGTTTTCAAGCTTCTACAGAAGAAGTTGCGATTATTTGGCAACAGGAAGGAGGCTCTTTATCTACTCTCTCCTATGGTGAACTTGAGGCTCTAACCAATCGAGTCGCTAATAGTTTGCTGGATTTTGGTTGTTCTTTTGGCGATCGCCTTGCTATTGCCATGCCGATGACGACCGAATCTGTAGCTATTTACTTGGGAATCATTAAAGCTGGTTGCGTGGTAGTATCGATCCCTGACAGTTTGGCTGCTGAAGAAATAGCTACCCGTTTGCACCTATCTCAAGCCAAGGCAATCTTCACTCAGGACTATATCTGGCGCGCTGGCAAACAGTTGCCTCTTTACACCAAAGTGATAGATGCAAATCCCCTTAAAGCGATCGTACTGGCAAGTAATTCATCTCTATCACTGACACTGCGTCAGCAAGATCTAAGTTGGAATGAGTTTCTCAGTCCTCAAGAGAAATTTGATGCTATTGCCGTCCATCCTGAAGCTTATACTAATATTCTCTTTTCTTCTGGTACTACAGGAGAACCGAAAGCTATTCCCTGGACTCAAACCACTCCTATCAAATGTGCTGTGGACGGACATCTGCACCATGACATCCATCCTGGAGAGATAGTAGCATGGCCAACTAATCTGGGATGGATGATGGGACCGTGGCTCATTTACGCTAGTCTCATCAATCGGGCAACCATAGCTCTTTACTATGGAACACCTGCTGAGAGAGGATTTGGTCAGTTTGTCCAGGATGGGCAGGTCAATATGCTGGGCGTAGTACCCAGTTTAGTCAGCACCTGGAAGGTTACTGGCTGTATGCAAGGGCTAGATTGGAGTGCGATTAAAGCCTTTAGTTCTACAGGGGAGTGTTCTACGCCTCAAGATATGCTCTTTCTCATGTCTTTAGCTGAATACAAACCTGTTATCGAATACTGTGGTGGCACGGAAATTGGTGGCGGATATATTACTGGTACACTGGTACAACCCTGCGCCCCTTCAACCTTTACTACCCCTGCCTTGGGGTTAGATTTGGCTATCTTTGACGAAAATGGTCATTTTGCCGATCAAGGAGAAGCATTTATCATTCCTCCTTCAGTTGGACTCTCTATCGAGTTGTTGAATAAAAACCACCACCAGGTTTATTTCGCCAATACTCCTTCTCTCCCCTCTGTCTCTATTCCCCTGCGTCGTCATGGCGATCGCCTAGAACGTCTGCCTAATTCTTATTATCGCGCCCAAGGTCGTGCCGACGACACGATGAACTTGGGCGGTATCAAGGTAAGTTCGGCGGAAATTGAACGAGTACTAAATGCGGTAGAAGGAGTCTACGAAACTGCGGCGATCGCTGTGTCTCTTCCTCAAGGAGGAATGAGTCAATTAGTAATCTATGCTGTCGTCGCGCCTCAAGTTCAAACCGATAAAGATAGCCTAATGGCTGCTATGCAGACGACAATTAAACAGCATCTCAATCCCTTATTCAAGATCGCCGAGCTTGAAATTGTCAGGTCATTGCCCCGCACTGCTTCTAATAAAGTGATGCGCCGAGTTTTGCGCGATCAGTACCACGTTAAGTTGTGTTAAAGCTGTTAGGATCGGCTTGTTGTATCAAGCAATCTTTGATTACTCCCTTAGCCAGATTTTCCTGAGCCATCTTGAGACGAATCACCTGAATAAACAAGTTCTCCAATTCAGGACGCGGAATATCCTTGACTAGCTGCTGATACTTATGTAAGTCGAACTGCTGCTCTAGGCTTAAAGAGAAATCGGGAAGTTTAGGTAACATAGCTATGCCTCCTTGTAAATGTCAATCAGGTCTTGAAGTTTGCCAGATTCAGAGTCTTTAGGCAAAATTTCTCAACCAGTGTCATTACAAGGGGAGAGAAACTACCAAAAAGACTTGAGCTAAACTATTAGCTACTTCTAGTTGCGGTTGGATAATTTCACATTTCATTAAACTTTCTAAATCACTTCCAGAGAAGTTTATATTTTTGAACGAACAGTCAAGAACTGCTTGTATGAGTTATGTTAACATAATCTTGACAAAGTCGACAATTTATGGTTTATTAACAATTTCTAGGGGAACCAAAATTCGCGAGTGTTGAGACAACATTGATTGTAGTAGTGTAGTACCGCATCTGCCAGTACCAACAATGAAAAATAAACCTGATTCTAAAGTTTCCCAATCACCTAGCATGGTGTTTTGCCAGAACTACTGACTTTGTTGGAATATGAACTACATAAATCTGTTAAAAGTAATCTAACCCACATTCATTAGCCACACAAATGTAGTTTTTAAGTGTTACTAAATCAGGCAAATTAGCGATTGCTTCGCAGTGCGCGGAGCAATCGCAATCTGGTAATCAATCCTTGTTGGCGATCGCCAAAGCCGAAAAATAGCGTAATCTTTTTTATTACATAAAGGCGGCTAATGAATGTGGGATCTAATTAGTCAGAATAAAAATTTTTGGTAGCATCAACTGTTTATGCCTGTGTTTATGCCTATTCATGACACCAACGATGTTTTCATTCCTCGGGTAAGTTCTTCCAACAGGTGGATATAGGAGCGATAGATGTGCCCGGTTGCTCGAGTCA
>JASJDX010000182.1 GCA_030064975.1 Pleurocapsa sp. MO_192.B19 | reverse complement strand
GGTCGGAAATATTTCCTCATATTGGCAAATATAGCCGTATTAGTTTATCTGATGCTGATTATCCCCAGACAGTAAAGTTTGAAACCAAGGATTTACCAGGGGAACACTTGGGTTATGTGGCTCAACACAAAGTGGTTTTAACTGCCCTGCAAAAACATCTGGCTGACTGTCCTAACCTTAGCTGGCTTTGTCCTGGGGAAGTAATTAACGTAGTCAAAGACAAGTCCTGTTCTGTGGTAGAAGTTAAAATTAACGGTGAACGACGTTTAATTAAGACTAAATTAGTTATTGGTGCTGATGGAGCGCGATCGCATATTCGTAATTTAGCAGGAATTAAGACTCGTGGCTGGAAATATTGGCAATCCTGTGTCGCCTTTACCATCAAACATACTGGCCCAGAAAATAATACTGCTTTTGAACGTTTTTGGCCCAGTGGTCCAATGGGAGTCCTACCTCTACCAGGAAATCGCTGTCAGATTGTTTGGACACATCCCCATGCCGAAGCCAAAGCGATAGCAGAATTAGACGAGGCGGCTTTCTTAGCTAAACTAAAAACATATACAGGAGGAGTTTTAGGCGATTTAGAACTAGTGAGCGATCGCTTGGTGTTTCCTGTACAATTAATGCAATGCGATCGCTATATTCAACCCCGTTTAGCTTTAATTGGCGATGCGGCACACTGTTGTCATCCCGTTGGTGGACAAGGTTTAAACTTAGGTATTCGTGATGCTGCGAGTTTAGCGCAGGTATTACAAACTGCTCACCAAAAAGGACAAGATATCGGCACAATCAAAGTTTTAAAACGTTATGAAGGCTGGCGTAAACTAGAGAATCTAACTATCTTGGGCTTTACCGATTTGTTAGATCGGATGTTTTCTAATAATTGGTTGCCAGTAGTGAAAGTCCGTCGTTTAGGCTTGTGGGGGATGAACTATTTAAAACCGCTCAAAATTTTTGCTTTAAGACTGATGACTGGTTTAATGGGCAAAACTCCCAAATTAGCCCAACGCTAAATAGCATTTAACAACTGATAACTAACATTTACTAACATTTAGTTCTTGTCGTTCTTAAATGTTATTATCGGAGGTTGTAATCAACGCAAAATTATAGCTCAAGACTAGGAAAAACTGTTTATTTTCCTTTAAGTTTCATTATCAATAACTAACTACAAGAGAAAGATCGCACACCATGATTCACGATATATTTATGCCCGCCCTCAGTTCCACCATGACCGAAGGTAAGATTGTAGAGTGGACGAAATCTCCTGGAGACAAAGTAGAAAAAGGGGAGACGGTCTTAGTGGTAGAGTCAGATAAAGCCGACATGGATGTAGAATCTTTTAACGAGGGTTATCTAGCCGTTATTTTGGTGGAAGCAGGACAAGAAGCACCTGTAGGTAGTGCGATCGCTTTGATAGCCGAAACCGAAGCAGAAATTGAAGAAGCTAAAAAACAAGCTGCCTCTCACCAAGGAAGTTCCAGCGCACCAGCCAAAGCAGCCCCCGCAGCAGTTACTGCCCCCGTTACAGTAGCCACTGCTACTACTACAGCAACTAGTAACGGTAGTAATGCTTCTGGCAGAATTGTGGCTTCTCCTAGAGCGAAAAAGCTAGCGAAAAAGTTTGGTGTAGATTTAAAAACTATTCAGGGAAGTGGCCCCTATGGACGGATTATTGCCGCTGATGTGGAACAGGCTTCTGGTCAAGCTGTAACTGCCCCTGTTGCTACCCCTGTGGGTGTTGCTCCCCAAGCTACTGCCAACGCCGCACTTGCTGTAGTAGCCGCCCCTGCCGCCCCTATTTCTACTCCAGTAGTTAACGTTACTCCTGGCGAAACTGTACCCCTCAATACTTTGCAAAAAGCAGTGGTACAGAACATGATGGCAAGTCTACAAGTGCCTACTTACCATGTAGCCTACACCATTACTACTGATGCCCTAGATCGGCTTTATAAGCAAATCAAACCCAAGGGTGTCACCATGACAGCGTTGTTAGCTAAAGCAATCGCTGTTACCCTGACAAAACATCCTATAGTCAATGCTCGCTATAGCCAGGATGCTATTAGTTACAACTCCGAAATCAATATTGCCGTGGCGGTGGCAATGCCTGATGGTGGTTTAATTACTCCTGTGTTGCGTAATGCAGATCAGATGGATATTTATTCCCTATCCCGCACTTGGAAAGACTTAGTAAGCCGCTCTAGAGCCAAAAAACTCCAGCCCGAAGAATATAGCACTGGTACTTTTACTCTTTCTAACCTGGGAATGTTTGGGGTAGATAATTTTGATGCGATCTTAACAGGAGGACTAGGATCTATTCTAGCTGTTGGGGCTTCCAAACCTCAGCTAGTTGCTGATGATTCAGGCATGATGGGTGTCAAACGCCAGATGAAGATAAACATCACTTGCGATCATCGCATTATCTATGGCGCACAAGCAGCAGCTTTCTTAAAAGATTTAGCAACTCTAATCGAGACTGATGCTCAGTCCTTAACACTTTAGTTAGAAGGTTAAAAGTTAAGGGGAAATGATTGTTTTAGGCATTTACCCCTTAACCCAACTAATAAACCCCGTCCAGATAGAAAACAGTAGTTTTGCCTTGAAAAGCACGTTGATTCTTTACTTGCTACTAGCTACTAAAAGCCATTGCAGTTAGATAGATGAGCAACGCCAGATGATAAGTCGGTTTCTCTACGAAAAATCCGAGGTATATCAGGAATGTTTAATTATTCCCTTTGTTTTTAGCTGCGTTGATGGTCAAAATATCTATTCTTATTCCTTACTATTAGAGCAGGGTTATACTAGCCAATTGCATCAAGCCGAAAACCCAGCCAAATTGTATTCCAATCAGCTAACAAATATTATTGCGATCGCTAAGCAACATTTAGATAGTCAAACAATCTTAGAAGGCTCAAACTATTTTCGTCAGCGTTATACCTATAACCACAACTTGATCATTATTCACCAAGAAGCGGGCAAGTGCTTTTACGATCACTATGCTCCAGATAAGCTAATTAATATTGCCGCCCCTAAAATATTTAATAGTACTTCAGATTGTATTAACTGGATCAAGTTAGGATTGCAAAGCAATCAAGCCAATTAATTGTTCTAATTTTTCACTTGTTTAACTATCACGAAAGGTTGGACAATTAAAGTCGTAAATTGCTTCTGGGGAGTATTATTCCAGTCAGTTAATTGTTCAGCAGTGGGCTTAGAAATTGCTTGATCGCTTATCCAGCCTTGAACTGAGACGGTATTATCTTCAGCGATCGCCAGAGCTACCTCCGACAGATCTAATTCCTCTTTAACCACAATTATTGCATCTCTTCTGGCGTGGGGCTGTAAGTCTTTCCAAGAGATGTTAGCGACATCTTTTTTGAGTTTTTCTCGTAAATCGGGCATTGTAAATTTAATTATCTTAAAGTTAGATTATCTTAAAGCTATCTAGGGGAGATTCGCAAATTAAACCTCGTTCAGGCAAGAGAAGTGAAGTTTTGAGATAGGTCATAGGCATTGGTCACAAGTTAAGCTTCTAAGCTAGTTGTCAAAGAGGGTTTAGGAGAAAATTGAAAGAAAAACTGGTCATCACCGCGCTGTTTGTCTGGAAAGGGAGCAATTATTAACTTTGAAGCGGGTTTTCGCTGTCTTTTAATAATCCCTAAACATTTCTGAATATCACGATGGGCAAAATATTTAACTGGGTCGCGAGCTTCTCCTCGGATTGAGGCACTATGAAAATAATAAAGACCACGATAAATCATTTCTAAAGAGATGCGGTCAAAAGGAAGAGAGAGTTCATCGGCGACAGCATCTCCTAAATCGACTAAAACAGCATAAAATAACCACGTTGCCCAAATCTGTAGTTTAATGCCATTAATTGAACCCGTCCAAAGATAACTGAGTCCTAAAAGCCGTTTAACTACATTAAAAGCATCTTCGCGCCCGCCAACGTTTTTGATCCAAATCGATGACTACATAGGGAGGTAATAGTTCAGGATCAAGCACTGAAGTTAAATAAGAATGCCAAACTTTACCTCTTTTGACTTCAATCAAACGAAGAGTAACCATCTGAACTGGCGAACTCACAAAGGCCGAGCCTATGGCCGCATGTATTCTGAATTCAGAATTTAGGTACAAGCCCCGTCCTCCCAGACGGAAGAGGTTTGGCTTTGGGTGCAAGCCGAATGACAAACAAGTCCAACTCTGAACTGGCGAACTCACAAAGGCCGAGCCTATGGCCGCATGTATTCTGAATTCGAGCGAAGCGACTTGACTTCAATCAAACGAAGAGTAACTATGGGAGTCTTTTTTGTCCCAGAGCCAATTGTGACCAAGCGATTGCCATTTATGGCAGTGCGCGGAGCGCAATCGCGTAAAGCATAACCATCTGTAAAAACCTCCAGCAGTATTTTTCGCTTCTAGTAATCGTCGTTCGTCCTCACCTACATATAAAAATGTTGAACGTGATTAAAACCAAGACTTAATTGGGAACAATAGTTACTAAGAGTTACTTAGATTGTTTGACCAAAAGTTGACATATGAGTCAAATTTTAAATCCAGTGGAATTATTGACAGATTTATCAAGTTCAAATGCTAGTGGGAGGCTACAAATTTCTAATGGTCAAGTATGTTGGCATATATATATAGAACAAGGTCAAATAAAATGTGCTGCTAATTCCGTACAGCAATTGATGATCACTTTAGATCATCATCTTCGCTCTCTTGGTTTTCAGAATGCAGCAGCAACAGCAAAATCTATTCCCACTTCTACAGTTGAAACTAATCATGAAAAAATGAACTGGTTAGAAGGAGGACGTATTATTCCGTCTATCAACTGGCTAGTATTACGGGAACATCTTAACCGAAGCCAAGCACAGCAAATTTTTGCCAGTTTAAGCGAAGAGGCTATTGAAACTTTTTGCTGGGTTACAACAGGGGAATATAAATGGATTAAAAACCACAAGTTACCTCAACATGTTTTAGCTGCTAGAGTAACTTTTCAAAATATAAATTTATCTCTTTTAATACAAAAGATACAGGAACGTATAAGAAGGTGGCAGAATTTTAGTTCGTCTATTTTATCTCCTTATCAATGTCCTTATTTAACAAATCCTCAGAAGCTGACTGAATCTTCACCACCGATTTTATTAAAGATTGCTAAATTCTTAAAAGGCTTAAGTTTTCGTCAGTTAGCTTTGATTCTTAATCAAGACGAATTAAAGATTGCCCAATTGCTTTATCCTCATGTTCAGAGTGGTGAAATTATTATTCGTCAGCCACCACAACCTTTTAATCGTTTGCCACATATTCCCATTGTGCAGTCGATTTCATCTTCAACCTCATTTACTACTGCCAATACAAAATTAAAGATAGCTTGTATCGATGATAGTCCCACAATTTTGGATGAAATGCAGAGATTTCTGTCTAATGAGGCTTTTGAAATTACTAAAATTGACGATCCTTTAAAAGCAACGCCAATTCTATTACGCCTCAAACCCGATTTAATTTTGATGGATATTTCTATGCCTAATATTAATGGCTACAAACTTTGTAGTTTCTTTCGAGGGAGTGCTTCTTTAAAAAGTGTTCCCATCATCATGGTTTCGGGAAGAACTGGTTTTATTGATAAAACTAGAGCCAAAATGGTAGGAGCAACAGATTACTTAACCAAACCTTTTTCCCAGCAAGAACTCTTATCTGTAGTGAATAAATATTTATCTACAACAGGGGCAATAATTTAAGTTGCTAAACATTTTATTCAGGTTGTAAACCTGATATTTATCGTTGCAAATATTTTTAGATTTAAATTGTATAGAGGACACTAAATATCATGAAAACTGTATTAGTAGTTGATGATTTACAAGCACAATTGAATTTGATTTCTGGCTATTTAGAACAAGAAGGGTTCAAAGTAGTAACTGCTGGTAATGGCAGTGAAGCATTACAAAAAGCTACTACTCAACACCCTGATTTAGTAATTACTGATTTAGTAATGCCCGAAATGAGTGGTTTAGAATTTTGTCGCAAATTAAAGAAAAATCCGGAAACTGCTGAAATTCCAGTAATTGCTTGTACTACAAAAGATCGAGATATGGACAAAAAATGGGCAAAAAAACAGGGTGTAGTTGCTTATTTGGTTAAACCTTTCACCAGAGAGGAAATGATTGCCGCAGTTTATAATTCAGTAGCAGGTTAATTTGGTGAGCAGTTTAACAACGACAGACCGACTCCAAGGATTATTACCGCAGCTATTCGCCACACAAAAACTTGAGGGAGATTACTATCTTAGATTTCAATTAACTAAGGAAATTTTTGCTTTGATCGACTTGAGCTATGTTCAAGAGTCTTTAATAATTAATAGCGATCGCATAACGGCAATTCCCAATTTACCAGAATACGTTTTAGGATTAATGAGTTCTCGAAATCAGGTGTTCTTAGCCTTAGATTTAGCTCATTTAGCTGGATTTACTCCTGAAACAATCAATTTACGGCAATATCAAACAATAGTCGTCAAAACTCATTCGGGAATCAACCCAACAGAGTCAAATGAAATGAATTTATTTGGTCTAACAGTACGTCGAGTTCAGGGGATTTCTCGCATCTTGCCAGATAAATTTAAAACAGTAACAGAAGAAGTTCCCGATCTATTACTCCCATTTGTTCAAAGTTCTGTGGTGCAAAAGAGTGATCGCTCTTTTGAAAATGATCAAGATAATAGCGTTTCGTTATCAGATAGAGTTAATCACTCTTTTCTCATTGATATTCCCCAATTAATTACTACTCGAATTCAGTCCCAAATTCAGGTTTAGTTAGAGAATTATACGAATTATTATTAAAATTTGGAATCATGAAAAATAATCGATCTCGGCAGTTTAATTTAACTTTTAAAACTAGAACATTTGGTTCATTTAAAAGTGGCTATAAATCAGGTATTTTACTGTTAAGTTTGAGTAGCTTGATCCTGCCCGCAATCAGTTTACCCATCTTTTCAGAAGAAATACAATCAATATTACCTGGCAAGGTGTTAGCCCAAGAAACTTTTACAACATCAACTTCTCAAGCCAAACAATATAAAGTTGGAGTATTAGCTAAACAAGGAAAAGACCGAGCTATCAGCCAATGGGGAGCAACTATTGATTATCTCTCCGAAACAATTCCAGGAGCTACTTTTGAGATAGTTCCTTTAGGTTTTGAGGAGATGTATGCAGCGGCAGAGGCAGAACAGCTCGATTTTTTCATTATCAACTCTGGGATGTATGTTGATTTTGAAGCTACTTATGGAGCTAACCGTATTGCTACACTAAAAAACCTCAGATTGGGTAAACCCTATACTCAGTTTGGTGGAGTAATTATTACCAAAGCTGACCGTAATGATGTCAATACCCTCCAAGACTTAAAAAATAAAACCTTTATGGCAGTATCTCCCATTTCTTTTGGGGGATGGCAAATGGCTGAAGGGGTATTATTCGACGCAGGAATTGAAAACGCCGAAAAGTTTTTTCAACAAATAAGCTATGGCGATACTCACGACAACGTTATTAAGGCAGTCGCCAATGGAGAAGTGGATGCTGGCACAATTCGGACTGATGCTTTAGAAAGGGCGGTACAGCGTGGTGATGTTAAGCTAGAAGAGTTCAAAGTTATCAATAAACAAGAAACAGAAGGATTTCCCTTTTTACATAGTACCCCTTTATATCCTGAGTGGCCTTTTGCCTCTACGAAAAAAAACTCTCTGGAAATAAAAGAACAGGTAGCTAAGGCTCTACTCAATATGCCAAAAGACAGCCCAGCAGCTAAGGCTGCTAAATCTGAAGGCTGGACCGTTCCTCTCAACTATCGACCAGTACACGATTTGTTTATCGATCTCTCCATTGCTCCCTACGATGAAATTGGTCAGATTACTGTCGAGGATTTAATTAGGGATTATCTTTGGCTTTGGATCAGTTTAATAGGAATAATATTCGGCTTGACTGGATATGCTATTTATTCTCAAAGACGGTCGATTATCGAGCAAAAAAACAACCAAATATCTCTGAATGAATTAAATAGATCCTTAGAACAAAGTGCCGCAGAACAACGTAAACAGAGAGAAGAGTTAGAAGGAGCCGTAGTTTCCCTAATGGAAGCATTAGAACCAGCAGCAGACGGAGATCTCACCGTGCGCGCTCAACTTCTAGAAGGGGACGTAGGAATTATTGCTGATTTATTTAACGCTATTGTCGAAAATTTACGCGATATTGCCCTCCAGGTAAAAGACTCAGCAGGTCAAGTAGGTTCTTCCTTGAAGCAAAATGAAGGTTCTGTTAGAGAAATTGCCGAACAAGCGGCTGCCGAAGCTGAACAAATTAAAGTTACTCTTTCCTCAGTAGAACAAATGTCTAGCTCGATTCAGAAAGTAGCCGAAAACGCGGAAAAAACTGCGACAATTTCTAACGATGCTTTTATTAGTGCTAAAGAAGGAAACACAGTTATGGATCAGACTGTGGATAGTATTCAAGGGTTACGCTCTACTATCGGTGATACCTCGAAGAAAATTAAACGTCTAGGGGAATCAGCACAACAAATTTCTCAGGTGGTGGCATTAATTGATGAGATTGCCCTCAAAACTAACCTGCTAGCGATTAACGCTAGTGTTGAAGCTGCTCGAGCAGGAGAATTAGGTCAAGGCTTTACCGCAGTTGCCGAACAGGTAGGTGCTTTGGCAGAACAGTCAGCAAAAGCTACTCAAGAAATTGCTCAGTTAATTACGGGAATTCAGCAAGAAACTCAAGAAGTGGTTGCTGCGATGGAAACAGGAACAAGTCAGGTAGTCGATAGTACTCGTTTAGTTGAAGCTACCAAGATCAGTTTGGGAGAAGTGTTGACTAAATCTCAAGAAATTGACCGATTAATGAAATCAATTTCCGAAGCTACTGTTTCTCAGGCGCAGACTTCCCAAACTGTAACCGAAATTATGACCCTCAACAGTCAAACTTCCAAAGAGCGTTCTGAATCTTCTAGTCAGGTAGCCCAAGCAATGCAAACAACTGCAACAATTTTAGGGCAACTACAAGATTCTGTAGCTCAGTTTAAAGTAACCGAAACAGAAGATACTGAAAACCCAGCGGTGATGTCCGAAGCAACTGCTTAAAATATCGGAGCATTATTTGCTTGCCTAAGAAATTGCCACCTAAAGAAATCTATAACTCAATATTGCAATGAATACCGATCAACAAGTAAGGCTGGACTTTTTGGAAGAAGCAGAGGAGTATTTCGACAGCCTGGAATCGCTTTTAATAGATTTGGATTCTCAAGGGGCTGAACCCAGCTTATTGGACACAGCAATGCGAGCTGCCCATTCCCTTAAAGGTGGTGCGGCAATGATGCAGTTTGTACCATTAAGTAAAATTGCTCATCGCTTGGAAGATTTCTTGAAAATCCTGCGAGTCCGCAAAGATAATAGTTTAGTCGATCGAGAGGTGACAACCTTATTACTTCAAGGCGTTGACTGTTTAAGAGAAGCCAGAAATCTTCATCAACAGCAAGATAATATTGATGATGATTGGCTGGCTAATAATACTGAGCCAGTTTTTGAACGTTTACGTGCCAGATTGGGAGATTTAAAAGAAGAAGATGAAGATTTATTGTTAGCTGAGGAAGAACAAGTTGATGTTTCTACTCTTATGTTTAATAGCGGAGTAGAAGATTGTTTGGATAGTTTTGCAACACAGATAGATGTTTTAGAACCTGCTCAACTTAGAGAAGAATTAAATTTACAAGCCGAACAATTAGCAGAATTTGGTCAAATGAGCCAGATTGAGCCTTTTGTTCAACTTTGTCAGTCCGTTCAGCAACAGTTAGCGATCGCATCCTTAGATGAGATTAGGGACTTAGCTCACCAAGCCTTAAAACTTTGGGAGAGATCGCAAGCTTTGGTATTGGTGGGAAGATTAGATAAAATACCAACTCAATTGGGTAGTGTTTGCGATCGAGCTTTAGCTCCCAAAAATCATGATGTTCAACAGCCAAGCATTAACGATATTCTTGATTCTGCAGAACTTGCAGAATTAGCAGAACTTGCAGAACTACAAAATTTCGCGGCTCAAGAATTAGCTTCTGAGCCACTTGCTTTTTCAGAATCAGAGTTGAATTTAGACGAACTTACTCCTGATGCAGCAGAGCTATTAGACTTAGATGTCGCCTTTTCTGAGATGGATAAATCCGCCTCAGCATCTGAAGTTGAAGATTTAGCCCCTCAAACTACCCCTTCAGAAATTTTAGAATTTGATTTAGATGAATTTACCCCTGATGCAGCAGAGTTATTAGACTTAGATGCCGCCTTTTCTGAAATGGAGCTTACCACTTCAGAGCCACAACCTGTTGAAGATAGCTCGACTCCAGAAATCTCATTACCATCTCCAATTCCTTTAAAACAGCCTAAACGCGATCGGGGAAGAATGGTTCGAGTCCCCATCGAACAACTCCAACGTCTTAATGACTTATCTAGTAGATTGATTCTAGAACGCAATGCGGCAATTTTACGCCTCAATCAACTGCAGAACTTTGTGGGCTTAACCAGAGAAAGAATGCGTCGTCTGGAACAGTCAAGTAATCAACTCCGTAAACTTTATGATTGGGCATCCCTAGAAGGTATGATTCCCACTGCTCAACCAGAAACCATAGCAGCTAACGTACCCTGGCAGACAATCTCTAGTTCACCTGCGGAAGAAAAATTTGACTCTCTCGAAATGGATCGCTATACTGATTTGCACCTGTTGTCCCAAGAACAAATGGAAACAATTGTTCAGTTGCAAGAAGTAACCACAGATATTGATTTGGGTATTCAGGACATGGGTCAAGTGATCCGCAATTTGAGCTATACAACCCGTGAGTTACAACAAAATGTTACTCGTTCTCAAATGCGTCCGTTTAATGAATTAGTAGGACGTTTTCCCCGATTAATTCGTGATTTATCGACTCAACATAACAAGCAAGTCGAGCTCAAAATTGAAGGAGAGACAACTTACATCGATCGCCAAGCCTTAGAATTACTGAGCGATCCCCTAACTCATCTCCTCAGAAATGCCTTCGATCATGGTTTAGAAGATACTGCAACTCGCTTGGCAGTAGGAAAACCTGCCGAGGGTAAAATTATTCTCAAAGCTATACAAAAAGGTAATCAAACTATTATCACTATTACCGATGATGGTGGAGGAATTAATACGCAGAAAATTCGCGATCGCCTTTTGAAAATGGGATTTTCTCAAGCTGAAGTCGATCAAATTTCCCCAACAGACATACTAGATGCTATCTTTGAGCCTGGATTTAGCACTGCTGACCAAGTTACTGAACTATCTGGTCGTGGTGTTGGTATGGACGTAGTGCGCTCCAATTTACAGCAAATTCGTGGTGATATTCAAGTCCAAACAGAAATAGGTAAAGGAACTACTTTCACTATTTCTGTTCCCCTTTCTCTGTTGGTATTGCGGGTAGTAATTGTAGAAAGTGCAGGGATGGTTTTGGCAATTCCTGTTCAT
>JASJDX010000171.1 GCA_030064975.1 Pleurocapsa sp. MO_192.B19 | reverse complement strand
AGATCTTCATCATTCTCTTTAGCTACAGATTCCTCAACTTCTGAGGAGGAACTTGCTTCTTCCGAGGTCATTGGAGTCACGTCGGAAATGCTAGGAGAAGTTGGAGGAGGTTGTGGTTGTGGAGGCTGAGGCAGAGTTTCGGCAACGCTATCTGTATTATTAGGGGAAGGTGTTTCAGTAGTTGCTTGTGATTCGGAAGTTGTCTGACTTTCTGAAACTTCTGGTTGATTCTCGGTTACTGTACTTTCTGCTGTTTCAGTAGTTGCTTGTGGTTCAGAAGTTGTCTGACTTGGTGGGGCTTCTGATTGACTTTCAGTTATTGCATTTTCTGACGTTTCAGCGGTTTCTTGTGGTTCTGCTGCGGCAATATCAACAGCCACATCAGAATAGGCGATCGCACATACTTTGGCGTATCTGGGGTCAGGTTTACATACCACCCCCGTATTCCCAATATCTGGACTTAAAAGACTTTTACGGCGACGGCGATCGGGAAATAAATCATCTACTACTAGATTCATCACGATCCCTTTAGCAGTGACTCTACCGTAGCTAATATTTTGAATGTTGTTAGCAGTAGCAAAATTTTCTAGCTTAGTGGTGGCAATAGCTGAACTTTTTTCGGAGTTAGACAGAGGAGATAGAGGCTGCTGCTCTTTTAAAAAGGCGATCGCTTCTTCTAAAGCTTTCAGTCCTTTATTAGTTCTAATCGGCTTTTCTCCAGGTAATTTCAGCCAAATTCCATCGTAGTATTGCCGTTGTTCTTCTAACCACTGAGCATAACCTTGAGGATTAGTTCTAACTCGATTGATCTCTGACAGTATTGCTGGCTCTAGTGCAGTTTGGGCTGTATTTGCCTCTACTGGTTGTGATTCTGGGTTTTCAGCGATAACTTGGTTAGGCTTCGACAACGCACGAGGTGTTTGAATACCTAAAACTAAAAGATTGATGATTAGACTAAAAATGCAGAGTTGGAAACTGGATATATATACTTTAATCATCTTAGTTTTGTACATTATATAACCTCATAAAGCGATAGGGCATTAGCCCACGCTAACCCATCGCCAGCTTATGGTAAAAAGCGATCTAGAGCAGTTTTTAATTCCTTGATTTCTAGTTCAAGATTACCCCGATCGGCAGCACGAATTAGGCACTCTTCTAAATGCTCCTCTAATACAATTTTAGCCAAACTAGATATTGCTCCTTTAACTGCTGCAATCTGATTTAAAACTTCTGGACAAGGGCGATTTTCTCTTACCATTGTCTTAATTCCACGGACATGACCTTCGATGCGAGATAAACGATTAATAATTTGTTTTAAAGATTCTTCATTGTGAATGTGGGGAGCAATTTTTGAGCTATTTATCTGAGACTGGTTTGAATGACTCACTCTTTTAATCATTAATCCTAATACTATCTAAACATTAGAGGATGGCTTCTAAGCCACCATTGTTTATTGTAGATAGACTCACAATAAAAAAGCGATGCCTTGATTTCAAAGATTTCTCTTAATCATCGTTGCATCGCTTTTAACAATCAATACTCAATACTATTAATTATTAATTATCTTCTGGCTGACTTGCCGAAGTATTCAAACCTGTATAGGCTCGTGCTGTCTTGTCATCTAAAATTACATTTTCGTCATCATTCAGGTTTTTATAAGAACGACGAGGAGTTGCATCTGAGCTAGCGTTAATATCTTCTCCTAGACGATAAGAATCAAAATCACCACCATAGCCGTAAACTGCATTACTTCTTACTGTAGAGTCTATATCGCTACGAAGATTCATTGGTTCATCATGGGTATTAAAACCAGTTCCCGCAGGAATTAGACGACCAATAATTACGTTTTCTTTGAGTCCTCTTAGCCAGTCAGACTTACCTTCAATTGCTGCCTCAGTCAAGACTCTGGTAGTTTCTTGGAAAGAAGCAGCGGAGATAAAGCTATCTGTGTTTAAAGAAGCTTTTGTAATTCCTAACAATACAGGAGTGTATTTGGCAGGTGCGCCTCCAGTAATAGACATTGCTTCGTTAACCTGTTCAATTTGACGTAGCTCAAGTAGTTCTCCAGGCAAGATGATCGTATCGCCTCCATCATCAACTCTGACTTTAGCAGTCATTTGTCTGACAATAACCTCAATATGTTTATCAGAAATATCAATTCCTTGGCTTTGATATACAGACTGTACCTGACGGACTAAGAATAGTTGGGCTTTTTGTAAACCAATGAGAGATGCTCCATAACAACCTTTTTCAGGTAGGTGGTAATTAAAGTAAGTCTCCAAAATTTCATGAGGATTAGCCGGACCATCAGTTAGGGGTTCTCCTGCCTCCACAATTTGTCCATCACTGACAATCGCATTTTGCCCAGGTTTAATGGGATAATCGCTAACTACTCCATCCTCTTCAATAATTTTGATATCTACGGTTTCATTTTCTTCGTAGACAACCTGGCAGACTCCAGAGCTACGGCTGAGAACACAAGCTTCCTTAGGTTTGCGTGCTTCCAACAGTTCTTCAATACGAGGTAAACCTTGGATAATATCTCCAGTCTTAGAACGTTCAAAGACCAGTAGGACTAAGTTATCACCACGCTGGACCAAATCACCATGATCGATATGCAGTACTGCCCCCTGAGATACACGATAAGGACGGGTATGACGCAGGACTACAGTAGTTTTTCCTCCTGTTTCAGTTATTTCTAATACCTGTCCAGAATTGTTTATTTTAATTCCTGGAGCAATTTCGCTATCAGATACTAGCAAGTCATTCTCTTTACAGTTACACTCACTCCTAGGAAAGTCTAACTCATAGGTAACTACGTCACTTTCGCGCACTACTAGGATACGACGAATGGCTTCTGAGCCTTCTCGAATCCCCTGGACTTCTCCAGCAGATTTACACTGAATTTCAGTACGGGCAATAGTTGCTCCCTTAACAATTTCTTGTCCGTCTTGGACTAAAACTCTAGTTTGAATCTCTCCGCTATGAGGATCGACATCAGTATCTCTTCTCAAGACCAATGATTCTAGAATTACCATTTGTAGTCTTTGAGTATCTGGGTCATCTTCATCTGGCTGTAATTCGATGTCAGCACTTAAATTAGCAATCACATCTGTTTCTTCCGCTGTTTCGATTTCTAGGACTAATTGAGTACTGAGTAAGGATAGACTACTAACAGATTTAACTCGTTCTCCATCTTTATAGAATATCCTCTGTACAGAGCGTAATTCGATTTGACGACCATCATCTTGGTTGATTGAAGCTTGAGAAGGAATTGAAGGTTCGTCTGCTACCTCAAACTCTTTTACTGGACGGAGAATCAGAGCAGGTCCTTCGGTAGTTTCTACTACCTCTCCATATCTCAGTTCTTGTGCTATTACTCCTGGTAAAATCTCTGTACCTGGTTGAATTAGTTGCTCATGCCATTCGCTTTTAGAGTCATCTAGTTGATGAATTTCCCCTGGTTTAATAATAATTTCGCGCAAAATGTCATTTTTCTGAACTACTTCGGCAATGCCTGAAGATTGACAGAATACGTCTTTGACAACTTCTGTGCCAGCTTCTACATATTCTCCGTCTTCGACAATTAAGAGGGAAATATCTTTATTGACTTCATGGCTTTCTTCAGGAATCCAAAGCAGTGTTCCGCCTTTCTCTATTTCATAACCCTGTTTACGATTACCTTTACCAATAGTAATGCCACCATATTTAATAATACCGCCCGTTGCCGTACGATAGCGATCGTCAATCAATTCGGCAACGATTTGACTGTTTTGGACTTTTGTTCCTGGGGTAGCTTTAAGTAAAAACTTACGCTCATCAGCCGTATAGATAATGTATTGCTCCCGACCACCATCGCTTTCGATTTTGACTTTAGCTTGGTCAAGAGATACAGAAGCGGTAATAATCTCAATTTCTCGGCTATCAGGTATCATTCTCACTACACCACCATTAGCAGCAGTGAGCCTGGTTTGAGCTAATAAATCTCCTGGTTTAACTTTATCACCATTTTTCACGCTTGCTTCGGCACCAGGAAGTAAATTGTATACTTCCCCTGATAAAATCCACAGTAGTCCAGGTCTTTGAGCTATACGAGTAGTATTACCTTGGCGGTCTTTTTTATCCTCAGGTATCAGATCGTCAAAAAGAACTTCTCCTGCTAGATCAGAGGTTACGTCTTTAGCTGCTTTTTCAGTAGATTTTTGAACCTTAGCTAAAGCCACCTCTACTAGTAGTTGTCCTTTTTTAACTTCTTCTCCGTCTTTGACATATATTAAAGAACCTGCGGTTAAAGCGGTATTAACAATTTTACCTTTGTGAGAAATTAGCTGAATATCGCCGATTGTTTCTACCTGATTTCTTTCATCCCCATGACGGGTGCGAATCTGACGAGTCGTCAAACCTTGCCCAAATTTAACCTGACCATCGGTTGTGGCTCTGATTTGGCGAGCTACTTCTCCTGTAAACACACCTCCTGTATGGAAGGTACGCATAGTTAACTGTGTACCAGGTTCTCCAATAGACTGAGCAGCAATAATACCAACAGCTTCGCCCATATCTACCATATGTCCGTGAGCGAGACTCCAGCCATAGCAGTTTTGACAAACAGAGCGGGCAGCTTCACAAGTTAAGGGGGAACGCACCATCACTTCTTCAACACGAGCACCTAATTCTTGAGCTAACTTACGATCAATGCCCTGATTTCGCTTAGCAATTACCTCCCCGGTTTTTTTGTCTACTACATCCTCATTTAAGACTCGACCTAAGAGACGATCTGATAAAGGAATTAAAGTGCGATCGCCGTCCTTCATTGCCTGTAAAATAATACCCCGTTGTGTGCCGCAGTCTACTTCCCGCACAATTACATCTTGGGAAACATCCACCAATCGACGGGTCAAGTAACCAGAGTCGGCAGTCCGCAATGCAGTATCTACTAAACCTTTGCGCGCACCGTAAGAAGAAATAATATATTCGGTAACGGTAAGCCCCTCACGGAAATTAGTTTTAATTGGTAAGTCAATAATTTCCCCTTGAGGATCAGCCATCAAACCACGCATACCCACTAGCTGACGTACCTGAGACAAGTTACCCCGCGCTCCACTAAAAGCCATCATATAGACAGAATTTAGAGGATCGGTAGCGCGAAAATTAGTCACCACCTCATTTTTGAGGTTTTCTGAGGTACTGTTCCAAGTATCAATTACTTTCTGAAAACGTTCTACTTCAGTAATTTCACCCCGAGCATAGCGTTGCTCAGTTTCTTTAATTTCTGCCTCAGCTTCCTCCAGCATTTCGGCTTTGATGGGTGGTACTTTTAAATCGTCTACACTAATGGAAACTCCTGCTAAGGTAGCATAGCGGAAGCCCATATCCTTGAGTAAATCAGCCATAGTCGCGCTACGAGCCGAACCATATTCGGTATAGGCTAAAGTCATCAGCTTTTTGAGATGACCTTTATCGACGATGTGGTTATAGAATTTCATTCTGAGTTTTTCCGTTCCTAGCTACTAAAACTTTCTAATTTTTCGGCTTGATGGCGATTAGGCATGGCCTACTCGTAAACATTGCTAATTATTTACACTACCGTTGTCAAGGCGTTTTGAACTGTCTTATTATAGATAATTCGGCCGATGGTAGTATTTATATACTGTGCCACTTGTTCTCCTTCAGGAGACTTGCGCACAAATCTTTGGCGATAATATTCCAGCTGGCTACCATCAGCCAGGGCTTCTGACTCAATTACTTCATTATCTGGTTCATCCGTTACTACTTCTCCTTCATAACGCAGCCAAACATGGGCATGAATATCAACTTGTCCTTGCTCATAGGCTTTAATTGCATCATCTAAGTTACCAAAACGACGTCCTTGACCTTTAGTTGCGTTAGGATTTTCGGCAGTCAAATAATAACAACCCAAAACCATATCTTGAGATGGTGCGACAATTGGTCTTCCCGTTGCAGGAGACAGAATATTATGGCAAGCCAACATTAGTAATCTAGCCTCAGCCTGAGCTTCTAAAGATAGTGGTACATGTACCGCCATTTGGTCACCATCAAAGTCAGCGTTAAACGCAGGACAGACCAAAGGATGCAGTTGAATTGCTCTGCCTTCTACTAAAATTGGCTCAAATGCTTGAATCCCTAGGCGGTGCAGAGTAGGGGCGCGGTTGAGCATTACTGGATGCCCAGCAATAACTTCCTTGAGTACTTCGTAGACACTAGGATCGTTGCGTTGAATTAGTTTTTTAGCGGCTTTGATATTATTCACCATGCCACTATTGATCAAACGATGAATCACAAAGGGTTGGAACAACTCTATCGCCATTTCTCGAGGCAGTCCACACTGATAAATTTTCAGCTTAGGACCAACCACAATTACGGAACGTCCTGAATAGTCAACTCGTTTACCCAATAAGTTTTGTCGAAAACGTCCTTGTTTTCCTTCAATGATGTCCGACAAGGATTTAAGGGGGCGATTATTTGCCCCAACCACAGTTCGACCACGGCGACCATTATCAATTAAAGCATCTACCGCTTCTTGCAACATCCGTTTTTCGTTACGGACAATAATTTCTGGTGCTAAGATTTCTTGTAGTCTTGCCAGACGATTATTACGGTTGATAACTCGACGATAAAGATCGTTAAGGTCAGAAGTAGCAAACCGTCCCCCATCTAGCTGAACCATCGGACGTAGATCTGGGGGAATGACAGGAATAGCCGTAACCACCATCCATTCTGGTCGAGAACCCGTAGCAACAAAGTTATCAATCACCCGCAAACGTTTAATTAACTTTGCTCTTTTTTGTCCCTTCGCATCGTTAATTTGCTCTCGCAGTTTTTCGGCTTCTTCTTCTAAATTAACTTCTTCTAACAGCCTTTGTACAGCTTCTGCACCGATACCAACCTCAACCCCAATAAGTTCTGAGTCTTCACTGTAAAGTTGATCTTCAATTTCAATCCACTGATCTTCAGTTAGCAGTTGTTTAGCAGATAAATTGCCCGCATTGCCAGGATCGAGAACTACGTAAGCATTAAAGTAAACTACCTGTTCTACATCCCTCAAGGGCATATCCAGTAGGATACTCAAATAACTGGGAATACCTTTAAGATACCAGACGTGAGTTACGGGAGCAGCAAGCTTAATATAGCCCATGCGTTGACGACGTACCCGTGATTCTGTCACCTCAACTCCACAACGTTCACAAACAATCCCACGATGGCGGACCCGCTTATACTTGCCACAGTGACATTCCCAGTCCTTAGCAGGACCAAAAATGCGTTCACAGAATAGCCCATCCATTTCTGGTTTTAGGGTTCGATAGTTAATGGTTTCAGGTTTGGTTACTTCACCAACTAACTGCCCATTAGGTAAAGTCCTCTCTCCCCATTGGCGAATTCTTTCAGGAGAGGCAATGCCGATTTTGACGTAATCAAATCTTTGTTCTACTTGGTTTCTCATTAGTAACGGGAAATTGAGTGTTAGGGGCTAAAAAATAGTTGCTCAGGAAAGGGATAAGAAGCATTTTACTGATTTTTATCCCTTCTGCTTCATCCTTTAAAGTCAGGCTTCTTCAGTAGTTTCTTCTCGTTGTAAAGATTCATAGGTGGGTCGATTGGGAGTACGGCGAGGAGTATCCGCCATCAAGTCAACTTCTAAATCACGGCTACTACCGTCATCCACTGATTCTAGTTTGTGTACAGCAATATCTAAACCTAAAGACTGTAGTTCTCGCATTAATACTTTGAAGGATTCTGGTGTACCAGGACGAGGTATGGGTTTGCCTTTAACAATGGCATTTAATGCCTCGTTGCGTCCCTGCATATCGTCAGATTTAACCGTCAACAACTCTTGTAAGGTATAGGCAGCACCGTAGGCTTCTAATGCCCATACTTCCATTTCTCCAAAGCGTTGTCCTCCCTGTTGTGCCTTACCACCTAAAGGTTGTTGCGTCACTAAGGAGTAGGGACCAGTGGAACGAGCGTGAATTTTATCATCGACGAGGTGAACCAGCTTGAGCATATAAGCTTTACCTACTGTTACAGGACGGTCAAATGGTTCTCCTGTGCGTCCGTCAAATACCTGAATCTTACCAGGATTGTTTTCATCGTATACCCAAGATCTTCCTGGTTTACGAGAAGCTTCTTGAATTTTGCCATGTACAGTTTCTCTCGATGCTTCTTTACCGTACATTTCGTCAAAAGGCATCATTTTAAAGCGCATAGCCAGATTTTCACCAGCCCAGCCCAAAAGACACTCAAACACCTGTCCTACATTCATCCGTGAAGGAACGCCTAAAGGATTAAGGGCAATATCAATCGGAGTCCCATCAGGAAGATAGGGCATATCTTCAATGGGCAAAATACGGGAAATAATTCCCTTGTTGCCATGACGACCTGCCATTTTATCCCCTACTTGAATCTTACGTTTTTGAGCAACGTAGATTCTCACTACCATGTTAGCTCCAGGAGGCAATTCGTCACCCTGTTCTCGGGTAAAAACTCGGACATCAACTACTCTACCTTTTTCTCCGTTAGGAACTCGCAGGGAATTGTCACGCACATCTCTAGCTTTTTCGCCAAAAATTGCTCTGAGGAGTTTTTCTTCAGGAGGTTGGTCGGATTCTCCTTTAGGAGTTACTTTCCCCACTAGGATTTCTCCCGCTTCTACCCAAGCACCAATGTGAATAATACCTCGTTCGTCTAGATTACGTAGAGCGTCTTCTCCAACGTTAGGAATTTCTCGGGTAATTTCTTCTGGACCTAACTTGGTTTGTCGAGCTTCAATTTCAAATTTTTCAACGTGAATACTGGTGTAAACATCGTCATAGACCAAACGCTCACTAATAAGAATCGCGTCTTCGTAGTTGTAACCTTCCCAAGGCATATAAGCGACTAAAACGTTTTGTCCTAGTGCTAATTCTCCACCCTCGGTAGACGAACCATCTGCTAGTACCTGGCCTGGGACAACATCTTCCCCTGCATATACCAAGGGTCGCTGGTTTAAGCAGGTATCTTGGTTAGAACGTTGATATTTCTGAAGTTTGTAGGTAATTTCTTCTCCTGGTTCGGGAGCATATAGTCCGTTATTACCTTCCTCTACTCTGACCCTAACTATATTGGCATCGACATAGGTAACAATTCCGTGAGTACGAGAAACTACTACCATCCCTGAGTCACGGGCCGCTTGGGCTTCTAATCCAGTACCTACTAAGGGACGTTCTGGGCGTAGTAGAGGCACAGCTTGACGCTGCATATTAGAACCCATCAGAGCGCGGTTAGCGTCATCATGTTCTAAGAAGGGAATCAAGCTAGTAGCTACAGAGACAATCTGCACAGGAGAAATAGCTACGTAGTCTACTTCGTTTGGGGCGCAGGTAGAAAATTCTTGACGATAACGAATAGCAATTGTTTCCCCTAGAATGTAGCCCTCATCATCGGTAGCGACATCCCCTGGGGCTACTCTTAAGTCATCTTCTTCATCAGCTGTAAGGTACACAGGATCTTCATCCCGTGATACGCGACCATCTTTTACGGGATAGTAGGGAGTAGCGATAAAACCATAGGGATTAACCCGAGCGTAAGTAGCTAATGAACCAATTAGACCAGCGTTGGGACCTTCAGGAGTTTCTACAGGGCAAATACGACCATATTGAGTAGGGTGAATATCTCGAACGGCGAAACCTGCTCTTTCTCTGGTTAACCCTCCTGGTCCTAAGGCTGAGAGACGACGTTTGTGGGTCAATTCTGCTAAGGGGTTAGTTTGATCCATAAACTGAGATAGCTGTGAAGAACCAAAAAATTCTTTAATCGCTGCTACCAAGGGTTTCGGATTGACTAGTGCTGCTGGGGTCAAGCTATTGGCTTCACTTACTGTCATCCGTTCACGAATAATTCTTTCAAGACGATTTAAGCCAACTCTTACTTGGTTTTGTAATAATTCTCCAACAGAACGTACTCGACGATTACCTAAATGGTCAATATCATCGGTACTACCACCATCAAATTCTAGATTAATCAAATAGGCTACTGCTGCCAAAATATCAGTAGTAGTTAGCACTCTCATGGTGTCGGGAACTGTAAGGCGCAGCTTTTTGTTAATCTTGTAACGACCTACCCGTCCTAAGTCATAGCGTTTAGAGTCGAAAAAACGAGATTCTAATAGCTGTTGTCCACCACTAACGGTAGGAGGCTCTCCAGGACGTAGCTTACGATATAGTTCTAGTAGTGCTTCTTCTTCGCTAGGATTGCCTTCTTTATCTAGAGTTTTTTGATAAAAGTCTGCATGGCGAATCCCATCTATAATCTCATTATCGCTCAAACCGATCGCCTTGAGTAGTACTTGAGCCGAAAGTTTACGGGTTTTGTCGATTCTGACCCATACCAAGCCATTTTTATCGGTTTCAAATTTTAACCAAGCTCCTCGGTTGGGAATCAAGGAAGCAGAATAAGTACGACGACCATTTTTATCGGTTTCTGCTTTATAGTATACTCCAGGAGAGCGCACAATCTGGTTGACAATTACCCTTTCTGCGCCGTTGATAATAAAAGTTCCGCGATCGGTCATTAAGGGAAGATCTCCGACAAATACTTCCATTTCCTTGATTTCACCGCTTTCTTTATCGATAAGACGGGTGGGAACATACACCTGAACATTGTAGGTACTATCGCGGCGTTTAGCCTCTTCCATTGAATACTTAGGTTCTTTGAGCCGATAGTTTTCGCCAATGAAATGCAGCTCAAATTTGCCAGTGTAATCAGTGATTGGTGAAAAACTATTCAGTTCTTCAATTAACCCCTCTTCGAGAAACCAACGAAAACTAGAACGTTGAATTTCAATTAAGTCTGGTAGCAGATTATAAGTCAGATTAGTCATGAAGATTATGGCTCTTGGTACTATATTTTAGTTTTTCGGCTCTAAGAAAAAAATTGAAACTGTATTGATTGTAAAAAAGCTAAATTTTTATTTATTATTGTTGGCTGTCTAGCTGGATATTGAATAGGCGACAGGCGTTTTCTGTAGTTTGCTGGGCTATGATTTCCAAGGATGTTTGGCGTAGTTGTGCTATGTGTTCAGCTACGTGCAGCACATAGGAAGGTTCATTAGTTTTTCCTCTACGAGGAGCAGGAGCAAGAAAAGGACAATCCGTTTCAATCAGCAGACGATCGCTCGGCACTATTTTAGCCGCTGCTTGCACTTGCTTGGCGTTTTTAAATGTGACTATACCGCTATAGCTAATATAAAAACCCAAGTCGAGAAACCATT
>JASJDX010000170.1 GCA_030064975.1 Pleurocapsa sp. MO_192.B19 | reverse complement strand
ACAAGCTATGATTTAGCTGTCAAAAATCTGGCAGATCTTACTAATCACATTCACAGCAACGAACGCAGATCCTAAAGACAGCAATTATAGTTAATATCTCTGTAGCAAGCAAAAACTTTTGAGGGGTCAAACATAACCCCCAAACCAAGAAAATTGCTCCAATGACTGCTGCTGATAGCTGGGCAACTTCTTCTTCAGCTTTTAAACCCCAAGTAATTATCCCACAACCTAGTCCAAGAAAAATTATAAAGCTCATTAACTGTAGTCTAGTACTCTTACCAAAATCCGATCGCTGTTTAGGTCAGATTTTTTAATTTTAAAGCGATCGCTTCCTACTTGGGCAACTTCCATCTCTTGTGCCAAATTTAAAAATTCATCCACTGGGGCTAAATCACAATTATCTTTGTCAGAAGCAGTCGTACGATAATGAGTGGGAATAACCATCTTAGGATTAAGCACGTCTACTGCCTGTTTAGCTTCTTGAGGATTATAGGCTTTGAGGCCACCACCAACGGGAGCTAAGAGAACATCTGCACCGTTTAAGAGAATTTTATTCTCTGTAGTTAAAGGGGCTGCCGCACCGCCTAGATGGAGAATATTAACCCCCCCCTGAGTCCATCGCCAAGCAATGTTTTGACCAAAGCGTTTACCTTCTCGGCGATCGTGGGGTAAGGAGAATCCTTGGAACTTAATGCCGCCAAATTGATGAGAACCTCGCTGAGTAAGAGCCTTAGGGTTACCTTTGACAGATTCTATTGCTCCTTCATCTAATAAAAAACTACTAACCAAAACTAGGTCTGGTTGCACATCTGGCAGAGTATAACCAGCAGTACAGCCCAAAGATTGATAGGGATTAACTAATACTTTTAAATCATCACCCGTAAATAAAAAACAGGTATGCCCTAGATATTGAATAGTAACTCCATCTGAAGCTGCTTGAGCCAAAGAAGGTTGACGAGAGGGAATTAAGCTAGTAGCGATCGCCGTAGCTAAACCAGCCCCACCATAGCGGATTAACTGTCGCCGTTTCATAATAGTTATTTACTATTTAAAGATTTTAAGAAATTACGTAACAACGATTTACCATTGTCTGTCAGAATACTTTCTGGATGAAATTGTACCCCTTGGAGGTGATGATGATCGCGATGACGGACTCCCATAATCGTTCCGTCTTCTACCCAGGCAGTCACTTCTAAAGTATCGGGAATAGTTTGACGCTCGATCACTAGGCTATGGTATCTCGTAGCGGTAAATGGCGAGCCTAAACCTTCAAACACACCAACATTTTGATGATGCACTGGGGAGGTTTTGCCGTGCATTAAGACTGGGGCAGAGACTACCTTTCCGCCAAATACCTGTCCAATACTTTGATGACCCAAACAAACTCCCAAAATCGGGATTTTAGAACCAAGTTTTTCAATTAATTGCAGAGAAATTCCCGCATCTTCTGGACGGCCAGGGCCTGGTGAAATTACAATGCCATCTGGTTTTAGCGCATCAATGGTGTCAATATTAATAGAATCATTGCGATAGACCTGAATATCTGCTGCTACTGGCAATTCTTGACCTAATTCTCCTAAATACTGAACTAAGTTATAGGTAAAACTATCGTAGTTATCGATGACTATAATCAAGTCAAATCTCCATTACAACATAGGCACAATGCGCTGCAACAGGGGAGGAAGCAAAATAAAAGCAGCTACCATCACTGCTGCGATCGCGCTAATTAAAACTGCACCAGCGGCACAGTCCTTAGCTATTTTAGCTAGCTCATGATAAGTTTGCTTAACAGTGAGATCAACTACAGATTCGATTGCTGTATTAATCAGTTCCAAAACCATTACAATAGCGCAGGTCATGATAATTACTGCCATTTCCATTGCCTTGATTTCCAACAAAAATCCCAAACTGACTGCCAAAATACCGATTATAGTATGAATCCGAAAGTTTCTTTGAGTAACAAAAGCGTAGCGTACCCCTGCCCAAGCTTATTTAAAGCTAAGAAATAAATTTGGTGCTACTTGCCAAGCTAAACGACGTATGATTTTTTGATTAGTTGGAGTAGGTTCGTGAGCAGTAGAAGCAATAGAAGATTTCATATTTGTATCTAATAAAGACAAAGTCAGATTGGTTTTTTGATTTGATTCGGTCATATTGAAAGACTCGATAATCATCCGTATATGTGCTTATTCATAACGTTACAATAACTTAACCATACAAGAAGAATCAATTTAGACAAAATAAGACAAAGTACGCTTTTACTCGGCAATTTTACTTAATTTTTAATAATTGAATTAAGTCTAACTGTTGCTCCAACATCTGCTTGAGGCTATTTTCATCAGGATGATCCCAGCCGAGAAGATGTAATAAACCGTGACTAGATAACCAAGCCAACTCAATCATCAAAGAATGATTTTGTGACTGGGCTTGTCTTGCTGCTGTATCCAAAGAAATAATAATATCACCCAAATACAGAGGTTCATCTAAATCTTGGGGGATGGTAATATCTGCTTCTGTAGCTGCAAAAGCTAAAACATCAGTAGGTTGGTCGATAAAGCGATATTGATGATTTAACATCTGGATCTGGCGATCGCCAGTTAATCGTAAGCCAATTTCGCATTCTTGTTTCATCTTTGTCTCTGGGGCTAAAGATTGTAACCACACTTGAAACCAATTGTTCCAGGGAATAGATTGCATTACCCCAAGACTGTCCTCAATCAAATCTCCCTCATACAAGTTTTCTACGTATATAACGGCATTCACAGATTCGAGAGCAGTTAAATCCATATATCTAGGGTTTAGTTAAATAAGCTAGACCAATTAGCAGTCCTACTAGACCAACGGTGGTCAAGAAAAAATGCCAGAGAGATTGTCGTCCTTTACGAACCATGTTCCGCATCGCTAATTTAACATAGCTATCCTTAGGTTGAATGTTTTCTGAACTACTTTCTGGGTTGACCTGAGAGACAATAATAGGTTCTTGTATCTGTTCGGGAGAAGAATTAGCCATGATTAAAATAAAGTAAATAAGTTAAGTAAGTAAGTTAAGTAAGTAAGTATTGGGTTATGTGATGTGTATGATTAGTAATATTTAATTAAATGATAGTGCCTGGACGCAAAAAAAACATAATGCAGCACTACTTAAAGGTACAGTTAAATTATCTATTCCTAGTTTAGAAAAAGCTTCTAATATCGTAGCAACTAGTGCAACCACTAAAGAAATTGACCATATTTGCCAGCTATTTCCTTCTACCAGCCATAAAATTAGTCCCGTAACGGCAAAACTTGCCCCTGCCATTGCCAAAGAACCTTCCCAGCTTTTAGTAATTTGAAAAACTTGGTAAGTATGTTTGCCAAAACGTTGACCAATAATTGCCGCCATGCCATCTCCCCATGCCATGGTCAAAATTCCAATTGCCGTATACTGAGGACTATCTTGCCAGAAATAAGCAGTCAGAACACCAATGCTAATGGCATAAAATAGCGTACCAAAGCTTTTGCGCCCCACACTTTCGATACTAGGTAAAATGGGAATTATATAAGATGTTACAGCGATCGCTGCTGCGATGATTGCCGCACTTACAATTACTTCTGTCGAAATATCTAGCCACCAAGCTAGTAAAATTACATTACCACTGCCGATATGTACAACTTTACGAGTTAATTCTGGATCATTGGGGATCAGACGACTTAAAGTTTCAGCTAAAACTACTAGTATTGCTAAATAGATGAAAACAGACCCCAAAGGATAGGCAAAATTGGCGATTGGCTTTGCCAGTGCGCGGAGCGCAATCGCATTCTCTACAGGAGATGATAATTCTAAATGACCCATATAAGACCCAGATAATATTTGCGGTTATTTTATTTTTTATTGTCCGTTGATTTAACCGCTTTTATAATAAGAACTCATGAAAAATTTATTACTTTGGCTAATTAAAGGTTATCGCCGTTTTATTTCTCCCTTGTTTCCTCCCTCCTGCCGCTTTCAACCTACTTGTTCTCAATATGCAATTGAAGCAATTGGCATTTATGGAACTCTCAAAGGTAGTTGGTTAGCAATTAAGCGTATTTTACGCTGTCATCCTTTTCACCCAGGGGGTTACGATCCTGTGCCATCTCCAGACAAACATCAGGATCAGTAGGTAGTTTGTAGTTTGTCAACTTTTACACTTCTACGGTTACTCCTTTCCAAAAAGCAACATAGCCTTTGATTTTATTGGCTTTTTCTTTGGTTTCAGGATAATACCAAGCAGCGTCTTTATTTTCTTTGCCATCAACGACAATTGTGTAGTAGCTGGCTTGTCCTTTCCAGGGACAACTGGTGTGAGTAGAACTTTCCTTGAAGTATTCTTGGTTAATAGAATCTGGTGGAAAATATTGATTGTTTTCCACTACTTCTGTGCGATCGCTTTCGGCTAAAACTTTTCCGTTCCAAATTGCTTTTGGCATTTTGTAATTAATTGAATTGATCAACGACTATAGCTATATCTTAAGTTACCAATTTAAGTTACCAATTACTCCAGCCTAACTTTTTGCCCTCTGCCACTTGTTGTCGATCGAATATTGCCTGATATTGAGCAGAACTTGCCCAGCGATCTATTTCTCTGGCTCTAATTACAGGTACGGGGTGGGTTAATTGAGCAGTTTGAGCCGCCTGTAGCATTTCTCCTAAGCTATCTGTAGCAACCGAGTCATAGGCTTTTGCTTGCTCGATAAAGGCATCTAGATTTAATTGGGGTGCAAGGGTAGGAGAACCTCCTGCTAACTTCATTAATACCGACATGACTACTTTAGGATCTTGAATTGCCAAAAGTGCAGCGCGATCGCAACTAAATTCGGCACAGCGTACCCATTGCAGCATTTGCTCTTGCAAAGATTGAGCTAAAATTGTTCCCCAAGTTGGTAGTAAATTAGCTGCTAACACCAATACATTCGCCATGGTCAAATAAACCCCGTGTTCACATTTGAGATGTCCTAACTCATGAGCAATGACTGCTTGAATTTCTTCGGGAGTCAGCATTTCAATTAGAGACGTATGCAGCACGATAAACGGCTGTTTACCTCTCATGGCAAAAGTATAGGCATTAGGCGTAGGATTCTGCTGTACATATAGTTGGGGTGGCTCAAGGTCGAGAATTTCACAGGCTTCAATCAGTAGTTTATGTAGATGGGGTAACTGTTTCTCGCTGACCAAAATACTAGAAGCGATGTTATTAAGATAAAAAAACTGTTCTGCTACCGAACCCAAAACACTACGAATAGCGATGTCTACTCCTGGTAGTTGTTTGAGAGTATTAGTTGCCTCTAAGTCTAGAGGATGACGAAAGCGATCGGCATTTAACCCAATTAAAGCTGTTTTTGCTAAATTCATAAGAAGAATTGATTTTGTTATTCAGTGGTTAGTGGTCGGTTGTTTATAATTGTAGATGTGAAGGTCGTAGGATTATTGATTAATACTCTGATTTAACCTGGTTCGATCGAGACAAAAGGAAATATTTGGCAGCAATATTTGGCAGCAATAGGAGGCGAAAGTATTTATAGTGTTACCAGATGCTAAAAATTTATTACAGCTCAAAATTGCACTCTAAACAAGACTGATTCACATATAGGGAGCAGTTTTAATTAGTTGAATTTTACGAGTATTAGAATCCAGATAAATCCAACCTAAATCTTGCAAACGAGTTGTCAAGTTAGAGATGGTTACACCCAACTCCTCTGCTATTTGATAAAGTTGAGGCCATTTAGTTAAGTCTTTGCCCCGTTTTAATTCTGTTAATATATGTTGAGGCATCAGCAAGCATCCCGCAAAGTATTGTGCTTGCCATTCAATTCCAGCCAGATTGTCTTCACTACGGCAAAGGAAAGGTTTTACCTGAACGTCAACACCTTTTTGCTTAAGTCTAATGTAGCGTTCTACTTCTACGGTATCAATATGCAATACCCAATGACCGATCTCATGGGCAATGGTAGATTCTCCGAAACCTCCTCGTAGTTGGGGAATATTTTCGTTAATTTCAATCAGTTTTTCTAGGGGTAAAATTCTCGCTGCTATTGTTCCAAGTTCATCATCTGGAATAGTATCCCATACCAAATCTAATTCCAAAAATTCGGCGATCAAACTGGCATCTAGGGGTAATTGAAGCTCGTTCTTAGATTTTGCCATCTGTAACCAAACATCCAAAGCACAAGCCTCGATTTCAATTTTGGAAATAAATCGAAATGGACGAAAAACACTCACAGATTTTTAACTCCTAACTGTCTGTGGTTGAAGCTTCGCGGAATACTCTTTGAGCAAATTCAGGGCTTTCTCGCATCCTACGAAATAAAGCAGGCATATCTTTATAATGTTGCTTGAGTAAGTCTTCTTCTTGTTGGGGAATTCTCCCTGCTAAAAATATTAGTTCTTCTTCATCTAAATTTAAATGTCTTGCCAAACCTCGGATTACTTCCTCTTTGGGTGGGTAATCGGCTCGATTATTTTCTAGTTTAGATAGATAAGTGAAATCTATTTTTAAAAGTTTGGCTAATTCTCGTTGAGAATATTTTTGCTCTTTTCTGGCTTGACGAATTAATTGACCAAAATCGTTAGACACTTTATTGTTCCTCATAATTAGTTATAGCAGTTCTCCTGGTTGATAATTTCTATTTTTTCTTTTCCCCAGCAAAATTTAGGTTATTTCACAAAGAGTGAGAATTGCTATATTAATCATAGTTTAGCTTGAATAAACAATCAACAAACCAGCATTTTCCCAGCAATAAAGTGCATTCGCCAAGGGAAAACTAGAGTTTTGAATTTTGTATAAACTTGAATTAGATGTAATTAGATAATTAGATTTCGAGGCCAAGCAACTAATCCTTATGGGATTTCCCACCGCTTTCCCCTAAAATTATCATCTTGAAATACTTAGTTTCAACAAAGTCTAAGCCTTTATCTAAACACAATGAAGGCTGGCAATGCCAGCCTCCGATAGAATACGCTAAGTTATCTGTCCTTAATTAAAAATTAAAATTAAATCCTAAAAAGCTGAAAGTTTAATTTATAATTATTTGTAATTGTCAAAAAACTAGAAATATATTGACCACCTGCATTTAATCTAGTTTTGCATAACTGGCTTTGATCCATATATTCAACTTAATAAAAGTAAGAATAATATCTTTAAACAATAAATTAAGCTTAATAACTTAATAACTTATTATACTTTTAACGAGTAATGAATTACCGTCTAAAATTAAATAAAATAGTAGTTTAAGTTTAATCTAGCTTTGTTTATCTTAGCTGAGAGGCGATTGACCGTAGCTATTTTTTGTTCGATTTGCCCTGATAACTGGGAGTTTTTATTGTATTTTTGTTGGTGGCTTTGCAGTTTAGTTAAAGTTTCTTTAACTGTAGCCAACTCTTTTTCAATTTTGATTAGTAAAATAATCAGCCTTGCTACTTTTACTGTTTTTTCTTCAGCAACGATTTCTTGTTGAATAGATGTGATGTAGTTATTAATATCTTCCATGAAATTACTTATGTATTAATTTGTATAACAAAATAACTGGCGTTTGTTTTCCTTCACTACACTAAGTATATCCGCGAATATGTGGGTATGGTATAAAGTTTGAGTAATTGTTGTGGTTTCTATGTAAATAATGTGTAAATTTACGTTGAAAGCTCGTGAAAACAAAGCTGCACTTATATTGTACAGTTTTTCAAAAGAAATTTATAACCTCTCAATTAATATTTTACAGGTTTGAGTACAAGATTTTAGGGGATCGCTTTTAGTCAATTTCACTTAAGGAAATATAGTTAAGGAAATATAGTTAAGGAAATATAGTTAAGGAAATATAGCAAGCTACAGGATTTTCGTCCCTTAGAAATAATTGGCTGTATCTCTTGTTGCTGCGTCGAAGTAACAAGTAATCAGTAAGTAGGTGGCTGTAATTAAATAGAAAATAGTCTGCTTGAGCAAACTCGATCTAAATCATCCCATCACTTTTGTTCTGGTTGATGGCGAATCTTTGATAAAAGCCGTTTGTTCGGAGGATAGAGATTCTGAAATTTGTTTTAGGATTACACCCTCACAATCAAGATTAGAAATGTTAAAACAGGTATTTCCATCGTTAGCAGATAAATTATGACTGAAATTATCGATACTATTGTTAAAGTTCTGCTAGATTTACTGGGTCAAGGCATAAAAGCATTACCTAGCTTAGCATCTGCTTTAGTAATACTGTTTTTGACTAAATATGCAGTTCAAGTGGTGTTAAAAATTGCTGATGAAACAGGAAAGCGCACCATCAAAAGTACCTCTCTACAACTGCTATTGATGAAAATTAGCAGAATTGGTGTTTGGACAATTGGTATTTTATTAGCTTGTGTTCTGGCTTTTCCTGGTTTTGAGTTAGGAGACATTATCGCTACTTTGGGAGTTGGTTCAGTAGCGATTGGTTTTGCTTTTCAAGATATTTTTAAAAACTTTTTAGCGGGAATTATTTTATTGGTCGAAGAGCCTTTTCGACTTGGTGATGAAATAGTAATTGGTGACTATCAAGGAAAAGTCGAAAATATTAGCATTCGCACGACTAAAATTCGTACTTATAAGGGAGAAAGAGTTTTGTTACCCAATTCAACTGTATTTACTGATGCTGTCAAGGTAGTCACTGCATATACTTCTCGCAGGACAGATTTGGCAGTTGGAGTAGACTATAATACTTCTTTACCAGAGGCGACTAAGCTTTTGGAAGAGACAATCAAACATGTTGGAGGGGTAATGGAAGAGCCTGCTCCCGAAATTGATGTAGTCAACTTTGGGGATAGTTCCATTGATTTTGTTGTGCGCTACTGGACTAATCCACAGCAAAAACAGCTACGGAATGTGCAAACTAGGGCAATGATAGCTATTAAAAAAGTCTTTGATGATGCAGATATTAGTATCCCCTACCCTATCCGCACTCTTTATTATTATGACCAGGAAAAATACAATGATTATTTCCCCGATCATAATATGGAGCAAAAGAATTAAATTTAGTTAGACTAGCCTCTCTCTAGTTTGGGAATAGAAACATCTACGATATTAATTTCCTTTGCTAAGCTACTCAGAGGTGGGTTCATTGCTTGATTATTTCCTACAATCAAAGTAGCCAGTTTATCTGGCTGGAGATGTTCTTGAGCAACTTTTAAAATGTCTTCCTCAGTTGTGCTTTTTACTTGCTTTTGATACTCAAAGATAAAGTCTTCAGGATAGTCATAATATTCATAACGCATCAGACGAGATAAAGTTTGATTGGGGTTTTGGAAGTTAAAGACAAAGGAGTTGAGAATTGATTCTTTGGCATTGGCTAGTTCTTTTTCCGTAATCAGATTAGTCCGCAATTTCTCAATTTCAGCGATGATTGATTTGATAAAAGGAACTGTATTATTAGTTTGGGTTTGTCCTCCAGCGACAAATACGCCATCAAAGTCGTAATTAGGACTCCATGACCCGTATACACTATAAGCTAAACCTTGGCGCGATCGCACTTCGTCAAATAAGCGTCCACCAAAGCCGTTTAAGACTTCATTTAAAACACTAAGGGCAGGGTAATCAGGACTATCAAATTGACCACCAATATGACCCATGAAAATATTGCTTTGAGTTAGTTTGGGGCGGTTGACCACAAATAGCCCCTGATCGTATTTTTGAGTGGCTACAGGGGGTTCTAATGCAGGTAAGGAGGTATCAACTTGCCAATCACCAAAAGCATCTTGCACTCGCTTAATCATGGCTTCAGAATCAAAGTCTCCGACTATACCAAGGATAATGCTTTCAGGACGAACGTAGGTTTGATAAAAGTCTACTACATTTTGGCGAGAAATATTGGCTAGAGTCTGATACTCAATAGTACGGGAATAAGGACTGGTTTCTCCGTAAATGATTTTATCAAATTCACGACTGGCAATTGCTTTAGGATCGTCATTACGACGAGCAATTGCACCCTGCTGTTGTTTAAGAGCGATCGCTAATTTTTCGGAGTCGAATGCTGGCTGACGCAAAACTTCGGTAAACAGAGGAAATACGGTATCTAGATCTTCAGTAAGGGTACTAAAACTAGCATTACCAGAAGCGGTACCGATACTAGTCTCGACGCTAGCTGCTTTTTGTTCCAGAATTGTATTTAATTCTGCTGGGGGGTGGTTTTGTGTTCCCCCACTACGCATAACTGCACCTGTTATTTGAGCTAAACCAACTTTATTAGCAGGTTCAAAACGCGAACCAGTACGAATTAAAGCTGTACCATTAATTAGGGGTAAATCTCGATCTTCTAAAAGATAAACCACCATCCCATTATCTAATTCATAGCGGTTATATTCGGGCAGCTGAATTTCTGGGAGAGGAGGAAATTCTAATTCTGTATAGTGTTTAGGAGTATCAGCAACCGCAGCCAGCCGAATAGTAAATGATAATAAGATTGTAAGTAGTGCTAAACTCAACCAAGAAAATAGTTTTTTACTCATTTATATCTAGATTTCAAGAGCTTTACTATTTTATCTACAAGGGATTAAGTCTGGCTTAGTTGAACAAAAGCGCTCGCGCCTCCCGTAGCCTTTGGGATCGCTTTTAAAGTCTAAATCAATAAAGCTATTTTTTTAAGATTGTCAGTTATCAGTTGTTAAGTTAGGAAAATTAGGTAGCCACCAGTGATATAAATCGCTCCAAGCTGTTTCTAAAACTTGATAAGCCGTTTGAGTATTGGATAAAATAATCGGCGTTGAGAGAAGCACCCAAAGACAACGGCGATCGCGTATACTTGCTTTACCTTTTAACCAGTCTAATCCTACCTGAAACTCAAGATCATTTTGATAGCGATATTGAGAAAACTGTTGTTGAGTCACATTGCTGAGGCTACGAGGGCTAATACAACTACTTAAATAAACGCGATCGTCACTATTAAATAAAGTATGATAACCCACTCCTTCTAAATGCTTCACTTGTCTAGTTTTAATAATTTCTGGGGCAATAGCAGTATACTTCTGTAAGTATGTTCCTACATCTCCCCTTGTACCAACTAAATAGCCCATTTCTAAGCTTATTTCTGTTTGATTTTTTGTATATTGATATTTTTTACGAGCTTTGATTGCTTCTAGCTCATTTTTACTAGTTTCGTGCTTACTAAAGCCAGATTTAACTGCAATTACTTGTCCTAAATTGGGGCTGAGATGTTCGGGGAATTCAAAATCAGCAACAGGGCGATTACCTACAGTAGAAACGCTGAGAGTATAAACAACAGCAACATTAATA
>JASJDX010000169.1 GCA_030064975.1 Pleurocapsa sp. MO_192.B19 | reverse complement strand
CATTTTCCTTTATGATGAATATAATTGAAAATTAAAATCAAGCCAAAGGACTAAACAATATAGATAAACAGTTTCGGGTACGTCACTGATTACATTTGAAAACTAGTTCTGTTTAGATTTTATTTTCTATAATTCGAGTAGTATTCACAAGTTAATCACTTGAGCATCTAGATGGCAAAGAAGATTTGGTTTTTAGCTATTACTCTTTTACTGAGCTTTTTAATTACAACTAACTGGCACAGGATACCATCAACAGCTTCTCGTAACTTAGATGTAGGGCAAAATATTGAGCATCCAATAACAATTGGCTATAGCAATTGGGCTGGTTGGTGGCCATGGGCGATCGCTGAATCAGAGGGGCTATTTTCTAAACACAATATTAATGTTGAGCTATTGTGGTATGACAACTACTCCAAGTCGATGGAAGACTTGGCTTCTGGATATATAGATGGCAATTGTCAGACCTTGAATGACACTATTACCTTCTCTGTCGATGCTGTTAAAGGAGAAGTGGTGGTATTAGTGAATGATAACTCGGCAGGAAACGACAAAATTATTGCTGCGGAGGGAATTAACAATATTCAAGACCTCAAAAATAAGCAAGTTGCGATCGAGGCTGGTGTTGTTGATGACTTTTTGCTAACCTTAGCTCTTGAAGAAGCAGGAATGTCACGAAGCGATGTAGAAATTATTGATATCGAGACTGGTGCAGCCGCAGAAGCCTTTGCTGCGGGACAAGCTGACGCAGTGGGAGCTTTTCCTCCTTTTTGGTTAACCGCCCTAAAAAGGGAGGGGTCAAAAGAGATAATATCTTCCAAGGCTTTTCCTGGAGCAATTCCCGATCTCTTGGTAGTTACTGAGCAACTAGTTAATACTCATCCTGATGAGGTCCAGGCTTTAGTTGATACCTGGTTTGATATTCTGGATTTTATGGCGACTAATCCCACTAGGGCAGATGAAATTATGGCAAACAGGGCTGGGGTTAATCCTGAAGAATTACAGCTATTTAAAGCGGGAACTAAAATGTTCAATCTAACAGATAATTTAGAGGCGTTTGCAGATGGCAACAATATGAAACATATGCCTTATGCAGCTCGTAAAATGACAAAATTTTTACAAAAAAGTCTCAAATCTATTGATAAACAACCAAACTTAAACAAAATATTTAATCAGCGTTTTATACAAGCTTATGTCATCGAGCAATAATCAACGAAAAACTCATCGTACTAATAATCAAACACAAATTTGTCCTAAATGTAGTTTTGATAACAAGGCTTCTGCTGATTACTGTGAAATCTGTTTTTGTCCTTTAGATCTAAATAGTTCTTCATCTATCAGCCAAAAGTCTGCTGCAGATCAATTAAATCAATCAAAATGGTCAAAAAAACGGCAAAATTTCGCGAATAATTTTAAGCAAGAACTCAAAAATCCTAATGTTTTAATTGGTTTAGTAATTTTAGGGTGTGGGATCGTTTTTTGGATTAATGACCTGATCATTATTACTCATCAACCAACTCCAACCTATATAACTTCTTCTCAAACAAGAGCCAAAGTTAATCTATATGAGTCCATGGGACAGGTAAAAAATGTTCCTCAGGGGTTATTTAGCTACGGAGGTGCATTGTATTTTGCTTCCCTAGTAGCCCATGGAATGAATGATGCCATACTGCAAAACCATCTTAACTTTGACCTTAGATATACCAAACCTAAAAATCACGATCCAAGCTACAGTAACGGAATTAAAATGCTACTCAATGGCGAACTTAGTTTTGCCTTTAATGGTCGCCCTTTAACAGATCAAGAATACACTAAAGCAAATTTACGGGGTATTAGCCTGCAACAAATCCCTATTGCCCTTGATGGTATTGTTTTTTTTGGCAATAACAATACTTCAGTTAAAGGTTTAACTCTAAATCAGGCTCAAGATATTTTCACAGGTAAAATTACCAATTGGCAACAATTGGGCGGAGAAAATTTACCGATAGTTCCCGTACTATTAACTCCTGAAAACATAAAAGAAATATTGGGATCTAATGATGTTTCCAATGTTTCTCGAACAACTAAGTATGTCACTAATTATACTCAGGCTCTGCGTAAAGTAATTGCTACACCAGGGGCAATTTCTTTTGCTTCTGCTTCTTTGGTGCAAAATCAAAAGTTGATTAAGATTTTTAGTTTAGCTGAAAGTAATTCCACTAATTATGTTGACCCTTTTATAGCAGAAAAACCTAATTTAGAACTATTTAAAAGAGGCACTTATCCTCTTACACGCCGCTTATTTCTGGTTTTTCGCCAAGATGGAACTCCCGATCAGTTAGCAGGAAAAGCCTATGCAGAGATGCTACTTTCTAACGAAGGGCAAAAGATAGTTGAGCAAGCAGGACTACTTCCTTTGTATGGAGAGAGATAAAGATCAATAAATACCTAGGTAAAATATTAACTACAGGCAGTTGCACTAAAAGATTCTGGATATGTAGCTAACATAGACTCAATGGCGGTGGGTGGCAAAGGCTTGGCAAATAGATACCCTTGACCAAACTCACACCCCAAAGCTTTTAGTTGACTTAATTGTTGAAGTGTTTCTACTCCTTCAGAGATAGCATCCATGCCTAAGGTTTTTGCTAGAGTAATAATCACTCGAACAATCTCAAAGTTTTCCGAATCAAAATTCATTTGCTTGATAAAAGAGCGATCTATTTTGAGATTATCAATGGGAAAACGGCGCAAATAACTTAGAGAGGAATAACCAGTCCCAAAATCATCAATACTTAGTTTAATATTTCTGTTTCGGATTTGTTTGAGGGTGTTTTGTACACTTCCCCCAGGTTCAATTAACACACTTTCAGTAATCTCTAACCTCAAGGAATTACCATTTAAACCAGTTTCCTGTAATATTTGGTCTAACATACTAATAAACTCTGGTTCTTGTAGCTGTTGACTAGCCAAATTAATACTCATCTTTAAGGAGGCTACTTGAGGAATAGAGGTAAATTGTTGCTGCCACTTTTGTAGTTGTTGACAAGCTTCTCTAAGCAACCATTTCCCAATATCTAAGATTAATCCTGTATCTTCGGCGATGGGAATAAATTCAACAGGAGAAATAAAACCTCTGGTAGGATGTTGCCAGCGAATTAAGGCTTCAAAACCAACCAGTTCATTATTATCTAGAGACATAATTGGTTGATAGTGAAGGACAAATTCGCCACGTTTAACTGCAAGGCGTAAATTATTTTCTAATTCAATTAGCTTCAGGGTTTCATGATACATGGCTTGATCGAAAATTTCGTAACGCGCCTTCCCTTTTCCCTTGGCACGATACATCGCAATGTCTGCATCGCGTAGTAATTCTGAAGCATTATTGTAACCAGTTGAGCTAAACACAATTCCAATACTGGCACTAGTAAAAATACTTTGACCTTCTAATTCAAATGGCGATCGCAATTTTTGCTGAATTCGATCTCCAATTAAGGTTGCATCGTGAGGCTCTTTAATGCCATCTAACAAAATGACAAATTCATCTCCTCCTAAGCGAGCTACAATATCGCTCTCTCTTAAGCATTCTTGGAGTAAATTAGAAACTGCCACTAATAATTGATCGCCAATTAGGTGACCCAAACTATCATTGATAATTTTAAAGCGATCGAGGTCAATAAATAACAGTGCATATTGATAACCATGGTTGCGTTTGGCGTGTCCAATAGTAAATTCAATCCTTTCCATCAATAGGGTTCGATTGGGCAACCCTGTTAAGCCATCATGAAGTGCATCATACACTAACTGTTGTTGAACTCGCTGACGTTCGATAATTTCTCGACGTAGTTTTTGATTAGCAGTTTTTAGTTCAATGGTACGTTGATTAACTCTTGTTTCTAGCTCTTGATTCAACTCAGATATTTTAGCGTTAGCTGATTGAAGTGCAATTTGGTTTTTAACCCGAGCCAAGACTTCTTTAACCTGAAATGGTTTACTAATATAGTCCACTCCCCCCACCTCAAATGCTTTGACTTTATCTAAAACATCATCTAAAGCACTTAAAAAAATCACAGGAATATGACGTGTTGCTTCGTTAGCTTTTAATTTTTGACAAACTTCATAACCATCAAGATCAGGCATTTTAATATCTAGTAAAATCAAATCTGGAAGAATTGTACTTGCTCCCAGCAGTGCTGTAGAACCATTTTTGGCACAGCGCACCTGATAACCTTGTTGGGACAAAGTAGTCGAAAGAATCTTTAAATTGTCAGCTACATCGTCTACCACTAAAATACTAATGTTCTTTGATGGAAAAGAGATCATCTTTTTTTTTCTGATTTTGGTGAGAATTAAACTACATTGATTGCTTATTTATTCTTACTCTGCCTGCTACTCTTGCTCTGTCTTGCCAAACTAAGAATTTTATCGAAATCAAAGTTGTCAACTTGATTTTGAAGTGCTTGGTGTAAACCAGAATGTTCTGCAGGAATCTCGTGTATTAATTGGGTGAGTAAATTCTGATCCAGCTTGGCGGCGGCTTCCTCTAACTTGGTCAACCACTGACTTGGCATAATTTTTAGAGCATCAGGCGTTAATTTAAACTGACTAGAAGTTGAGGGGGTTATTGATTCGTATATATACCGTACCCCTAAATGTTGAGTAATCTTGTCAAAAATGGTGCTTTCGGAAAAGGGTTTACCCACAAAATCATCACATCCTGCTGCTTTAAATAGCGATCGCTCCTCTTCCAAAGTTCCAGCAGTTATTGCCACAATTGGAGTGCTAGGATGTTGGCAATAAGATTTAATTTGTTCTGTAGCCTCATAACCATTCATTACAGGCATTCTAATATCCATCCAAATCATGTGGGGATGCCAATGCAACCATCTTTCTACTGCTTCTTTGCCATTGACTGCCTCTTGGACTTTGAAACCCACTGGCTCTAGTAGCTGCGTCATGATTTTACGATTGGTCTTGGAGTCGTCTACAATTAATATTCGATACTCAGACTGATCTGATTCTAACCCGATCACTTTTCTAGGAGTAGATTGAACCTGTAATTCTTGGCTAATCATGGCTTCGGTCTGAACATCTAACCTAAAAGTTATGCCCTGTTGCAAGTTATTATTACTGCTAACGGTAATGTCTCCCCCCATCAATTTAGCTAATTGAAGACTAATTGGTAGACTTAGGGAACTGCTTTCAGGAGATTTCCGTTTTTCACGCGCTCTGACTACAGGATCAAACAGAGTGGATAGTTCTTCGGGGGGGATGGGAAAATCTGTATTTTCTACTTCAAAATAAATGTGGAACTTTTCTTCTGCTTTTTGTTTGCCAGATGAAATTGAGCCTGAAATTGAGCTTAGACAGGCAACTCTGAGGGTTACTTCTGCAGCTTGAGTATATCTGAGGGAATAATCAATCAAATTCCTGAGAATTTGGCGTAACCTACGCTCATCAATGCAAATATGTTTTGGTAAATTTCGATGTCTAATCAAAGAAAACTCTAAACCCTGATTATGAGCCTGAAACTCCAAGTTAGATTCTATGTTGTCTAGCCAGAGATGAAAATCAAAGCTATTATGTTCTAAAGTCAGACGGTTGCTTTCAATTTTAGATATATCTACTACATCATTAATTACCGACAACAAACGCTTCCCACTACGATTAATGATTGCTAAATTTTCTCGCTGCGATCGCGTCATCGACGATTCTTGTTCCATAATCTGGGCAAACCCCAAAATAGCATTCAAAGGCGATCGCAATTCATGGCTCATATCCGCTAGTAAGGAATTTTGTTCATAGTTCCCAGAATTAACATTTACTGGTCGCTCTGTTTCTGTTTCTGGGCTCTTTTGTTTACTTGCTTGCAGTTGGTTAGCAATTTGCTGTAGAGATTGCTCCAGAAGTTTTAATTCGGTTACAGGAGGATCTTTGACTTGGAAGTTATGCTGATCTTTGGTGATCGCCAAAGCGATTTTACTTAGATGATTGATGATCCGAGTTATCCAGATATAGGTTATTACTCCCAGAAGAGTGGTTGGCAATAAATAAGCTAAATATTCTAGTCTTAACTTGTTTTTCTCTTGTGCTGGATTAATCTTGAACTCAGACTCAGGGAAAGTAACTATCACTAGCCAATTTAAACCAAGCTCATTATCTTGCCATGGGGTTATTTGACCCCAAATTCGTTGCTGTTGTTCCCCAAAGTTAAACTGTTGAATCTGCTTAATATCCGAGAAATTGTTATATCGCTTTTGAAGGTAGATCAGGGTTTCCTGACTAGTAGGAGACAACATGTTGCCCTGCTGTTGATTGTTACTAGCAATAATTGAACCGTTTTTCCCGACAATCATAGCTTTTATCGGGTATTGCACATCTATTTGTTGCAAAATATTAATAGCTGTTTGACTAAGGATTTGCTCATTTAGTTCATTAGAACTGGTTTTTACTGTTTCTAAGTAACTATCTAGATGTGAAGATAGGCTATTGTTAATACTTGATGAGGATTTCTTGACAAGATCCTCGATTTTTTTTTGAGTTGGGCGAGAAAAAGAATGTTCTACTAAGCTGACTGTCACGAAGATATTGAGGATAAATGGCACTATGGTGACCAAGCATAATGGAATGCTATTTAGATCTTGGAACAACTTGCTTTTAAGCTGTTTTATTGGTTTTGTTTGATTTTTAGACCTCATGGTTACTTCTTGAAGTTTGCTAAAAAAATTGCTTAAACATACGGTATTAACTGTTGTTAATTTTTTAAGTTTAAATTTTACAAAAATCGCTGCTAAACGAAGTTAATTTTAAAGCTTAGTTAGCAATACCAGAGCAACACAAAAGTTTGATTTTTGTTAATTGATATTACAACAGACAACTATCGCCAAATCGTTAGGATCTGGATTTTGGTATTTTGCTAAAAAAATTATTAATAGCAATCAGATTGATGATATAACAAAGACATCAAAAAATGTTTATCTGTAGTTTATCTCTAGATTTTCTTACCTGTTTGCACGGTTAAATTGACCTATTAAATTGTTGCGTTACCCAAAATTTATAAGTATCTTAATTCATCGTTAAAAACTTATAGGTGTTGAGATGGAGGATCGTTAAACCATATCTTCACAATATATCCTGTACGATATGTACATTTACCTGGCTGCCTGACACATCTATGTCACTCCTCTATTTTTCGGAGAAATTGAATTTTGTCAGTACAGTACCTTAGTGTTTTCAAGCGATTGGCTTGACCCCCATTCGAGGATAAACCACTGCGCGAATCCCAATCGCTCGCTCGATTTAAAAACACCTTTTGATTATGAGAAATAAACTCCAAGTATTAAAATGAAAAAGTAATTAAGTGAAAATACCTGCCGTATCCGTACAGGCAATGTACCTGTAAATATGGTTTGGTTGAAGCGATAGAGTATCAATTTGCTTAATCAAGAAAGCAGTTTCAAGCGCAGTACTCATCAAAAAGCCAGACGAGCCAGCATGAACCAAGGGTATTTGCTTAGGGTTCTCCACGCTTCAATTCCTTTACAGTCTAACTCTTCTGATGCCTAAACTTTCTTGGGTTTACCTTGTTCTCATTATGAAGTTGGGAGGAACAATTGAGCAACTGTGGCGTAATCAGCGATCACTGGTTTGCTGTTAGAAATAGGGAGGGAAAATTTAGTATATAAAATACCAATACTATTAGATGATTTTTAACTAAGTAATTTTAAAATTTTCTGGTAATTACGCTGAAAACCAGTAAAAATACGGATGAGTAAAATTGCAGAGATTAATACAATAATCAAGTCCTTATACCATTCATCTAGGAGAGTTTATACGTAAAAAAATTCTCAGACTGTAATGCGTGCCAACTAACAAGATGACTTGAGACCTAAACAAATAATCACATCTTTACCCTCTTTGCTCAAAAAATAAATTGTTCTCCAAGCCAAGGGATATCCAGTCAAGACTGCAAGAAACCTGGTCTTCACAACATTGATTTGATTAATATCTCAAATATCTACCAGTCACTAGATAAGCACGTTTAAGTTCATTTTATCGATAATCTTGCTGAAAAGTCCTTGCGATCAATAGTCACAGAGCTAAGATAACCATGCAAAATATTACCTACCAAGCCAAACTAAGAGAACTTGCTATTTTAGTGTCCACAGAAAACTACAGCAATCCTGAATTAGTCCAAAACCTGTTACAGTTTGGTGTTACTGATCCTATAATTTTTACCACTGACGGTGTGAAAAGCCGATTCGGCATGAAGGAGCTAAAGATTAAAGATGGCAAGAAACGGCTAAACCTAGCAGCTTCTAATCCAGAAATTGGTGAATTAGTTGCTCAGGTAATCTTAATTGAAAATTCATCAATAGAGCTGGTTCAGCCTCGGGCAGTAAATCCCCCTGCCAAACAAGGTGACAGCCATCTATATCAAAATAGTTATAAATGGAAAAACGAAAAAAGAAATATATCTGAATATTGTACGGCAAAAGAATTAGGCGCGAAATACGGCATCAGATTGCAATATCTAAACACAGTGATTCAAGGTAAAATCAAATGCACAAGGGGTTGGAGTTTAGTGCAATCTCAACTAAATTTTAATTCTTAGCATTCATTCTATCTATTTGTAGCAGGCGAACTTGTAAAGAGTTGACTTTAGGTTATTAAAGAGGCTTGAGGTAAGCCTCTTAACAAAGTCATAGGGCAAGCGATCAACTTTTGGTAAGTCCTGAGACTTGAAGACAGTGCTAAAGCCGAAAAGATCGCGATCGCCCTCTAATTGTTAGTTTAGTTAGTTTGGCTACAACACTAAATTTCACTTCTTAAAAAGATTTAGTGAATAATATATGATGCTTTTATCATTAGTCTGTTCAAAGTGACTGATACTCGGTCGTGCCAAGCGTTAGCAGTCGGCGGGGAGAAAGCAAATTCTCTACAAAGCTTTCTTTCTATTTTCCTCATATTTTTTGAGTTTTTCAGAAATTCTCTGGTAAATGTTTCCTGAGAAACGTTAACATAAGTTAACAACGACTAAATTATTAGGAGAGTAACGTACACTAGTTTTTTTGGAAAAACTAGTCATCTTACTGATATACAGAAGGTGCAAGAAAATATTATTTGCTTAGTTTATATTCAGTCAGACTAAGAATAAGTACATAAGTGAAAATTGTTTTCTTGCATATTTAATATCTTAAGAATGACAAGGTAACGCTCGTTAAAATAAGAATAACGATTCTTAATAAGATTTTTAATCCTCAGCTAAGGGAGGCTGTCAGAGTGAGTAAAGATAACAATAAAAAATGGCGTAACGCAGGACTTTATGTCTTGTTAGCCATAGTGGTAGTTGCTTTGGGTACTGCCTTTTTAGAAAAACAACCCCAAGCGCGTGAAACTTGGGCTTATAGCAAGTTAATCGACGAAGTTCAAAGCAATAAAATAGAAACTGTCAAAATTAGTGCCGATCGCACTAAAGCACAGGTCATAGACCGTGAAGGCACACCTATTTTAGTTAATCTACCTAATGATCCTCAGCTAATCGACATCTTGAGTGATAATGGTGTAGATATTGCCGTTTTGCCTCAGAATGACGAAGGATTTTGGTTTAGAGCTTTAAGCAGCCTCTTATTCCCCATCTTGCTGTTGGTTGGATTGTTCTTCCTACTCAGAAGAGCGCAAAGTGGCCCTGGTTCTCAAGCAATGAACTTTGGAAAATCTAAAGCTAGAGTTCAGATGGAGCCTAAAACCCAAGTAACCTTTGGGGACGTGGCTGGTATTGAACAAGCCAAGCTAGAGCTAACTGAGGTAGTAGACTTTCTCAAAAACGCCGATCGCTTTACAGCAATTGGTGCGAAAATTCCTAAGGGTGTTTTACTAGTTGGCCCTCCAGGGACAGGTAAAACCTTACTAGCCAGAGCCGTTGCAGGTGAAGCGGGTGTTCCTTTCTTTAGCATCTCTGGTTCAGAATTCGTGGAAATGTTTGTTGGTGTCGGTGCTTCTCGTGTCCGTGACCTATTTGAACAAGCTAAAGCAAATGCTCCCTGTATCGTCTTTATCGACGAGATTGATGCTGTTGGTCGTCAGCGTGGTGCTGGTTTAGGGGGTGGTAACGATGAGCGAGAACAAACTCTTAACCAGCTACTGACTGAAATGGACGGTTTTGAGGGGAATACAGGTATTATTTTAATTGCGGCTACTAACCGCCCTGATGTCTTAGACTCTGCGTTAATGCGTCCTGGTCGTTTTGACCGTCAGGTAGTAGTCGATCGTCCTGACTATGCAGGTCGTCAAGAAATTCTTAATGTACACGCTCGTGGAAAGACTCTTGCCAAAGACGTAGACCTCAACAAAGTTGCCCGTCGTACTCCTGGTTTTACTGGTGCAGATTTAGCTAACCTATTAAATGAAGCGGCAATTTTAGCTGCTCGTCGTAGTTTGACCGAAATTTCCATGGATGAAGTCAATGACGCAATCGATCGCGTTATGGCTGGGCCAGAGAAGAAAAACCGTGTGATGAGTGAAAAACGTAAAGAGCTAGTAGCGTATCACGAAGCTGGTCATGCCTTAGTCGGTGCTTTGATGCCCGACTACGATCCTGTACAAAAAATTAGTATTATTCCTCGCGGACGTGCTGGTGGTTTAACTTGGTTTACTCCCAGTGAAGATCGTATGGAGTCTGGTTTATATTCACGTTCCTATTTACAAAATCAAATGGCGGTAGCTTTGGGTGGTCGCCTAGCAGAAGAGATTGTCTACGGCGAAGAAGAAGTAACTACTGGGGCATCCAATGACTTACAGCAAGTAACCAGAGTAGCTCGCCAAATGGTAACTCGCTTTGGCATGAGCGATCGCTTAGGGCCTGTGGCGTTGGGTCGTCAAAACGGTAACGTCTTTATGGGTCGTGATATTGCTTCTGACCGTGATTTTTCTAACGAAACCGCTGCCGCGATCGACGAAGAAGTACGCAACTATGTCGATCAAGCTTACAGTCGTGCTAAAAAAGTATTAGTGGAAAACCGTCACGTTTTAGATCGTTTAGCAGAAATGTTGATTGAAAAAGAAACTGTTGAAGCTGACGAATTACAAGAAACTTTGGCTAACAACGATGTTAAAATGGCATCTCTAGCATAGATAAAAACATATTTCAGTCTAATAATTTCCAATGATTTAGAATTTTAAAAAGGCAGTATTCACAATATGAGTACTGCCTTTTTGTTTCAATGTTTTCTGACCTTGTCGTGTCATTAGTCTAAACTACAATAAGTAAAGTCGGCCCTAAAAAGCCTGAAGGAGCTTTGAGTGAAATCATGTTTAGGACCAACACGAATCAATTTACAAGAGAGTTATGACTTTCTTATGACAAGG
>JASJDX010000168.1 GCA_030064975.1 Pleurocapsa sp. MO_192.B19 | reverse complement strand
CATCTTTGGTATGACTGATGCCATTGCCACAGTAGTCCGCACGAGCCATGCGGGTACAGGTTTGATGGTAATCTCGCAAAGATACTCCTTGGACTGTCTGCCAGGGTTTGTAACCCCACCTGACACATTTAGCTGAAACGCCACTAGTACAAACAACGGTAACTCGATCGTTATCAATATGTGCGCCTGTCTCATCCCATTCACCAGATAACAGCATTGCCTTGGCAAGATTATCGGCATCAGGTTGGCAAAGGTTATGCCATTGGGAATTATTAGGATCTTGATAATTAACAGTGTAAAGATAAACTTCCCGATCGCTATCTTGGGGATCTAGTTCTGGTTCACTAAGCTGATAACCCTGTGACTTGGCTTGTTCCTGCAAGACTGGTTCGGCACGTCTGTTTGTGGTCGGGGTGTTTGCCAAGCTTGGGTGAGAGTTGACTCCAATAACCCAGATCGAGTAGATACCACTAACTGTTAGAGATAAGAAAAATGTTCGCATTTGCTTTCACCTTCGGAAATATTAGGTTAAGGGGCAGCGTAACCCGACAAAACCTGCTTGAGATTTGGATTTCGTCTCCTCAACCAGCCTACCTTTTCTGCTGTTTCTGGGATACCTGTCCTGTTAAACTCGAACCATTGCGAGGAAGACCCTTCAACTGCTGTGGTAGCTGTTTCTCAGTCTTCTGTCCAGTTAAGCTCGAACCATTGGAGCTCATTCTCTTAGACTGCTGCTGGGATTGTTTCTTTGTTGTCTGTCCGCTTAAGCTCGAACCGTTGCAAGTTAGTGATTTGGAATATTGTGGTTGCCGTTTAGTAGTTGGCTGTGGCAGGTGTCCCGTTAAGCTAGAACCATTCAAATTAATTCCAGCTTCGGCTACGGAGGCAAAAGAGATAATGCCTAAACTGAGTCCTGCGGTCAGTAATAATTTTGGTAGATTGAGTTTCATGAGTAATAACCCTCCTTTGTTTTAAGAGAAAAGAAAGGAATTGTGCTGCGATCGCACTTTGACTTGCTATATTTCTAGAAGGCGATTGGCTTTGCCAGTGCGCGGAGCGCAATCGCTGCTATCACTACCTAAGTAATGTTGTCAGGTTGATGTCGTCGAACCAAAGCGTTTTGGTCACAGCGACATACCAGGGCTTGAGGATGGGGTGATAGAGATGAAAAGTTTCCAGAGGCTTGAGGTAAACATGGAGAGTCGCAGCCCATTGCTGGCTTGGGTTTTCCATCTGATGTAACTGCATCGCCTTGCCTGGTAAGATTGGACTCATGATTAAGGGTTTGAGAGCATACCGCGCATTGGGCTTAAGAATGCAATATTTGCCAATGCCGATCGTCCGTTGATATCGGGTTTCAATCATCTCGCCCAGGAGGGTTGTCACGATACCAACGGTTTCATGATGGTCGTGGATTGGACTTTTCTTTCCTGGTTCCCAAGCAACCAGAATGATCTGAAAATCATCGCTGGGATAACTCAGGCGATATCTTTGGTAGAGTCCTTGAGACACCGTTGACTGAATCAGTTGGGACCAGGAATGGTCCTGAACGAATGCTCCTACTACTAGTTCTCCTAGCCGCTCCGCAGCGATCGCAGGGGCAAGATGTTTCGATTTCAGTTGGCGGATGTTACTCCTCAGAGATTGAATGTTCACGATCGGCTAGGGGGTAAGTAGGTAGGCATAATTAAATGCTCAATCGAATTAAGAGCTTTTTGTTGCTTATTTTAGGTTTCAATCCCGTTGTTATTGAGCTGGCTGTTTGTCAGTCTTCTGTCCAGTTAAGCTCGAACCTTGAGTCCTAAGTCCCTTTAACTGCTGCTGGGGTTGTTTGTCAGTCTTCTGTCCAGTTAAGCTCGAACCTTGAGTCCTAAGTCCCTTCAACTGCTGCTGGGGTTGTTTGTCAGTCTTCTGTCCAGTTAAACTCGAACCTTGAGTCCTAAGTCCCTTCAACTGCTGCTGAGGTTGTTTCTTTGTTGTCTGTCCGCTTAAGCTCGAACCGTTGCAAGTTAGCGATTTGGACTTTTGTGGTTGCCCTTTAGTAGTTGGCTGTGGCAGGTGCCCAGTCAAGCTCGAACCTTGGTTACTAATTCCCTTTAACTGCTGCTGGGGTTGTTTCTCAGTCTTCTGTCCAGTTAAGCTCGAACCATTCCCCATGCTAACTCCAGCTTCGGCTGCGGAGGCAAAAGAGATAATGCCTAAACTGAGTCCTGCGGTTAGTAATAATTTTGATAGATTGAGTTTCATGAGTAATAACTCTCCTTGGTTAAATCAACAAATCTTCGTAAAATGCACCAAATGGTTGCTTTGGATGCCGAATTTGAATTTCTAGCACCCACAGTTTGGGCGAAGGGCAAAAGGGGATAGCAGCTAAAGAACCGCCATAATGAACATCGTGGGGAAAATCACCCAGACGATGACCGCTAAGATCGAGGTTCAACACCCAGCCCATCTGACGTGCCGTTTGTTCGGCAAACTGATACAACACCTCACCACTACACTTTTCTAGCTTCCATTTATCTGATACTTTCTTGAATATGCGTTTGACATCTTGGGAGCAGCGTTTCATCTCTGGATTATTCCCAGTTACAAATGTCTCTCCTGCATCTCCTTCATATTTTTCCCAGACTGGTCCAATATCAATGAAATAAATATCATCTTCTCCCAGGCGAATTCCTGGTTCAGATTCTGCACCAAAGGTTTTAATGGTGTTAGAGCCAAAGCGAATATAAGGTTTGTGCCACCCCTGACGAGTTCCCATTGCTTGCAAAGTAGCGATCGCCATCTGATTAGCTTCTTCTTCTAACATCCCAATCTCGATCCCCTCAGCAATACGCCGCACTGCCTCAAAGGACTTATCTCGAATTTCAAAAAACAGTTCCTCAGAAAAGTTTTCTGAGAGCTTTTCTATTGTTTGCCGTTCTGCATTGACCATATTATTGACTCCTTTTGGTGATTAATATCTCTAGACAGTTATTGAATTTAATTTATTTGTCCCTGTCGTCTATGAATGAACTTTTCTCCCTTTGGTTGAAACATAATTTCCTCCTTCAATTCGATGAGTTTCAATTGGGGATTAGTTGTCACCGAAGCCCACCAAAGCGCGATCGCCTCTAGTTGCTCTTTAGTTAGCTCAACCAAGGGCTTATGTTGCCAGGTATTCCTTCAGTAATAAAGTAAAAGGCACTCAAAAATTCTTTTTATTCGCGTGTGAGTACTCGAAATCAGGGTTTATAACTTTTGACCCATTCGCTTAGGTTAAGGGGCAGCGTAACCCGACCAAACCTGCTCAAGATTTGGATTTCGTCTCCTCAACCCAGCTCACCTTTTCTGCTGTTTCTGGGATACCTGTCAATTTAAGAGAAAAGAAAGGAATTGTGCTGCGATCGCACTTTTCTTTGGTATATTTCTAGAAGGCGATCGCCTCCAGTTGAGCTTCAGTAAGTTACCTAGGAAATTTGAAGTTTGGAGTTAACCTTAGTTACGAATCACTAATTTACCAGCCTTAAATAAACCAACTATCTTCTTCATTTCTGGGGAGGAAGTCCAGTTCATTTTCATTGGTTTATAAGACTGTTTAAAAAATTCTTCATTGTATCGTTCGGGATATTCTCTATACCACTTGAGCAGAGTTTCTACCCCTAGATTTTGATAAATTAATTCCAACTGTTTTATCTGTTCCCGCATCCTTTTTTCTGCTGCACTAATAGGATCGGCTTTGTATAACTTTTTATATTCTTCCTTTTCGCTATGGGGTGTGGGAGCATGATAAATATAACGACCAAAACGATCCTGGCAATATTCCATATATTCGCGACAAAAGAGAACGAAATTATGCCACATTTCATCAATTATTAGCATAGGAGTAGTAATCTTTAATCTTTGCTTTTCTGATTGGGCGCAAAGCCACAGCCATTTTTTGGTCTCTAAAAACAAGTCTTGTGCTTCTGCAAAGCTAACGTCCCACAGCGTCGTAAATCGATATACTACATCATCATTTTGATACTCCAATGCTTTATCGAGGGAACAGATTTTCCAAGATTTATGTACGGTACTTTCGATATTTTTAATTTTGAATTGGTTTGTTGTTTGGGTAGTATTTGTCATTGTTTTACAATTTTTAATTCCAATGTTGTTGACAGCGATACTAAATCCCCAAACAATTGCCACTGAGGAAGTAATATCGTTTTAATTACTGCTCACTCCCCGTGCCAGTTAATCAAGTTTGTAACAACCAGAGCCACAAGGAACCTCAGTAGGCTCAGATTCTTTCAATCTACCTCCTGAAATTGCAGAAAGTTCTTCTAAGGTTAATTCAATAACATCATCTGAATTTTCTGTATTGTCTATATTTCGTAGTTTGGCTGCAACTCGAGCGCGTATCTCTTTAATCTGTTCAAAAGTCATAAGTTTCTTCATAAATTGATGTTTTTCGATTACATATTTTTAGTTTGCAACCGTTGCCAAGAAAGTACCACTCAAGATCACAACTTAAGCTCACAACTTAAGGGTTGATTAACCTTAAAATAAGATCGGGGGCAATAATTGATCGCTCGATTGCACCAAATTCAACTATGCCTAGCTTCAACCAACGTTCAAAGCGCAAGCGGGGAGTCATCCTCTCTCCGTTGGGTTGGCAGCGCCTGCAAGCAGCCCAGAAACAATCAGAAAGAGAAGCAAACGGAAGACAGCCTTACACCCTGGAAGATTTGAATGAGCTGACGGGACTCAGCCTCAATACCCTCACTAAGATACGTCGGCGCCAAACTGCTGTAGACAAGCGCTCGCTCTTAGACTACTTCAGTACTTTCCATCTCACCCTCACTCCCAGGGACTACGCCAGAGCAACTGCGGCAACAGTAGTCCATCGAGAACCAATCACTACCATTCAACAAGACTGGGGCGAAGCCCTTGATGTGTCAGTATTTTATGGACGCATCGAGGAGTTAGCTACCCTGGAAACATGGATTCAGGTTGACCGCTGTCGGCTGGTGGGAGTGCTAGGCATGGGGGGAATTGGCAAGACGGCTCTCTCGATCAAGCTGGCGGAGCAGATTCAGGAGCAGTTTGAGTATGTAATTTGGCGAACGCTGCGCAACGCCCCACCCCTAGAAACTCTCCTGAGGGAGTTAGTCCCCTTTCTCTCTCAGCAGCAGGAAACGGAAGCGAAGATGGGGCATTTGCTCCAGTGTTTGCGTGACTCTCGCTGTCTGGTGATTTTAGATCATATGGAGACGATCTTAAAGGCAGGGGAGCGAGCCGGACAATATCGCCCTGGTTATGAGGGATATGGAGAACTGCTTCGGTTAGTAGGAGAAACTGCCCACCAGAGCTGTTTCATCCTCACTTCTCGGGAAAAACCAGCCGAACTGGCTACTTTTGAGGGAACCGAGTTATCGGTGCGATCGCTGCAACTGAGTGGCTCAGAGGAAGCATCATTGGCTCTGATTCAAGCCAGTGGACTGGTGGGGTCAGAAGAACAGCAAAAAGAGTTGTGCGCTAGCTATAGCTGTAATCCCCTGGTAATCAAGATTGTTGCCACCTCGATTCAAGAATTGTTCGACGGTGAGATTGGAGAATTTCTAGAGCAAGACACCGCCGTTTTCAATGGCATTCAAAAACTCCTCGACCAACAGTTCAATCGTCTCTCTTCTTTAGAACAAACGATTATGTATTGGTTGGCGATTAATCGGAAGTGGACTAAGATATCTGAATTATCAGCAGACATTGTCCCGGCTGCCTCCAAACCGAAATTATTGGAAGCCCTAGAATCTTTATGCTGGCGAAGTCTTATTGAAAAGCGATCGGGCAGTTATACGCTTCAGTGTGCGGTACTGGAATACGTCACTGAACGTTTGATTGAGCAGACAACCGGCGAGATTGTGGCGGCGAGTTCTCCTCTGCCCCCTGCCTCTCTTCCACAGTCATGCTCTAATTAAGGCACAAGCGATAAATCATCTCAGAAACAGTCAATCATATATTATTTTTATTTAGTTTAATTTTCTAACCCAATTTATAAGGCTAATTCGTAATTTAAAAGAAGGCTCTTTATGGATTCGGTGGGACTTGTTGTGAGAAAATAGTGAAACAAGTATAATCCTTATGCTCAGGCATATTTGAGGATTTTTCCTCCTGTAAATTTTTCGTTGATGGTACATTGAGCAGGCGCTCGACGCAGTCGATCACTTATTATGACGATCAGTCTAAAAATTGCAACAGGAATAAATCGCGGCTTCGATCGATTCTCAGCTCTTGGCATTCCTTATAAAAAAAGAACTCTGCCATCAACGAAAATTTTACACCTGGAAAATCTGTGGGATACGTCGAGAGAAGCAGCCAGTCAAGTTATTCCCTAACCAATTTCTTCAATTCGGGCATGGGATAAACCATTAAGTCGAAGGGTCTTGAGTAGCGCAGGTAAAATAAACAGGGGGTATCTCCACAAGTGAGGGCGTGGGGAACGCTGCCAGGGAGACTAATGTAGGACTGTCCACTCAGAGGAATGGTAGTGCCATCGGCGGCGATATAGGTAAAATCGCCCTTGAGCCAGAGATAAACTTCATCAGAAGTATGACTATGATTCGGAAATGTATAGTGGGCAGGGAGTCGCAAGACCGCTTCAAGAGACTCCGCGTCTTGAGTATCCCCTCTCAGAAGAGCGATCTCAGGGCCAGGTGGCACGTCTTGCGCTCTAAGAGGTTTCCAAGTTAGTTGATTGAGGTCAATGATAGTTTGATCTGGTCCAAAGGATTGTGTTGTTTGCTTGGAAGCCAGTAAGGAGGAGGCATAGCTTCCCTTCATTGATGTCAGGAACAGAAAAACTGCCAGAGTAAAGATGACAAGAGATTGTCGGAGTCGGCTCCCCACGTGAATGGCTTGAGAGGTGAATCCCTTCATAGTTGTTCTCCTTCTCAGTGGTTGTATCGTTCACCCTAATTTTACTTATCTCATCTCATCTGGCTCTAGGGCGATCGCAAATCTTCATTGAGGGGAGAATTATTGGGACTTTAGCTAGAGTCTCTTTATGTTCCTGGGGCTTCAACGGCGGTAGCAACTACTTTTTACGGTCGCCCCCTCGCTCTCCAAGGAAAGGGCGATGACGCTCTGATTTCTGCCGCGATCGCTTCATTTGTTGGAGGAACGATTTCAATCGTCTTGTTTACCTTTTTAGCTCCTGTTTTGGCAAGATTTGCCCTGGCTTTTGGCTCACCAGAAGAGTTTGCTTTGATGTTACTGGCTTTTGCTACTTTTGTGGGTTTGGGAGGTAAAGATATCTCCAAAACCTTGTTTTCAATAATTAACTATTGTCTCTTCCAGACTTGTTTTTCAATATTCAATATTATCGTTTTACACTTCAGTTGCCCAAACTAAAAATGCTTTAGATTGACGATAGAGTTTATTTTTTTCTAGAATTGCTGCATACAAGACCAGAATTTAATCGCTCCAATCATTAATTTAATACCGAGATAAAAATAGGTGCTGCAATGTATTTAGTCACTGGTGCAACGGGATCTTTAGGACGCAGAATTGTTAGACAGTTAAGGGAAAATGAGCAACCAGTAAAAGCTTTTGTCCGTTTATCTTCGAGCTTTGGTGAATTAGAAGATCGAGGGGCAGAAATTTTTATCGGCGATTTAAAAGAAGAAAGAGATATAGTCAAAGCCTGTCGAGATGTTAAGTATATTATTAGTAGTCATGGATCTGGGAAAGACGCTCAAGCTTTAGACTACCGAGCCAATATTGACTTAATCGATCGGGCGGTGGCTAATAATGTTGAGCATTTTGTGTTTATTTCCGTTTTAGGAGTCGATCGCGGTTATCAAGATTCAGCTACTTTTAAAGCTAAACGAGAAGTAGAAAAGTATTTAATTGCTAGTGGCTTAAGCTACACAATTCTCCGTCCATCGGGATTTGCTAATAATATAATTCCTTTAGCGGAAAGATTTCGCGATACGGGTATTTATTTCTCTATTGGCGATCAAAAAAATCGTTCTTCGATAGTTAGTACCGATGATTTAGCTAAAATTGCGATCGCCTCAACTCAGATCGAGGCAGCTAAAAACCAAATATTTGCTGTAGGTGGCCCAGATATTCTCAAAAGAGAAGATATTCCTCGTATTTTGGCTCGTTTGTTTAACCGAGAGCCAATTGTAATTAATCCACCCTTAGAACTATTTGATGGTTTACGGATAGGTGTTGGGTTAATTAATCCTCAGCTGAATAAATCTTTGGGTACATTACGAACTCTTTTAGCTAATGAGTTTTTCTGTACTATTGATGAGATTGCCCGTTTAGAATCTACTTTTGAGATGAAAATGGAATCTCTCGAAAGCTTCTTGCACCGCTATGTTGGACAATGAACCAGGGATAATTAATAATTACCTTGATGTACGAATCATAAATTTACTTCATGTCTCAGCCAGCCATTTATATCGCAGTAACTAGTCATGGTTTTGGTCATGCTGTGCGTACAGCAACCGTAGCAGCTAAATTACAGCAATTACGTCCTGATATTGCTCTGATTTTTGTTACCGTTGCTCCTGAATGGTTATTGAAATCTTATCTAGAAGACAATTTTGTTTATCGTCAGCGTATTTTTGATGTGGGAGTAATTCAAAGCGACAGTCTGACAATGGATAAGCAAGCAACAGTGAGCAAGATGCAGAGTATTATTACTCAACAAGATAATATTATTGCTGAAGAGGCTGACTATATTCGTAACCATAACGTGGGATTGATCTTGGCTGATATTCCTGCTTTAGCTGTTCCGATTGCTCATGCTGCGGGTATTCCCTGCTGGATGATGAGTAATTTTGGTTGGGACTATATTTATCGCCACTGGGGAGAAAGCTTTGCAGAGGTTGTATCATGGAGCGAAAACTATTATAGTCAAAGCGATCGCCTGTTTCGCCTTCCTCTTGCAGAGCCAATGAGTGCGTTTGCCAACATTACTGATGTGGGGCTAACAGGAAGTACACCTCGTTATAGTAGTCAAGAGTTACGACAAAAATTTGAGTTAACTGCACCAACTGAAAAAACTATTTTGCTTACTTTTGGTGGTTTAGGATTACAGGCAATTCCCTATCATAATCTTCAGTATTTTCCTGACTGGCAATTTATTACTTTTGACCGTGCTGCACCAAAGTTACCCAATTTACTAAAAGTCACAGATAAAATTACAGCTCATAATCTTCGTCCCCTAGATTTTATGCCAATTTGCGGGCGGGTAGTTTCTAAACCAGGTTACAGTACCTTTTCTGAGGCTTTGTGTTTGGACTTACCTATTGTCTCGCTGACTCGCGAAGAATTTGCCGAAGCAGCAATATTACTCAACGGTATTCAAGACTATTCTCAACACCAAATTGTCTCTACTGAGGAGTTTTTTAAGGGCGATTGGAATTTTTTACATCAAAATCTGCTACCTCCCCGTAAAACAGAGCGTTTGGCCAAAGATGGTGCAACTGCGATCGCTCAAGAAATTTCTAATTATTTTTCTTAACTCTTCCCTCAAAGAAAATTTAATGGTTTATTGGTGTTTAATTGACAAAAACTAGATTGATAATTATTAATTATTTACTGTATTTCCCAAGAATCAATCATTTTTTCGGCGGTATCTAAAAACTTAGAAAACTTAGCCCTTTCAGCAGTATAAATAATAATATAAACCTGATTATTTTTAATCGTAAAAGTTTCCATTTGTCTTAATTGTAGTCCTCCTTCTTGACGAGAATAAACCACCATGTGGGCAGGAAATTCACCTATTTTAGTTTTGCGGTCTTGGTAAACTTCAATTTCATTACCTTGTTCTTGATTAATTCTCTCAAAAACAATTTGAGTATATTCTTCGAGGGTAGTCGGTTCAGAAGATAAATATTCAACAGCAATATATACCTTTTCCAAAAATGAATCAGCACTAGATTCTAGAGGAGAAGTAAAAACTACTACCCCTCCTGTAATAGGGTCATCTAATTCTTGAAGTGACCAATATTGGGGATATTTAATACTAAACTGGTAATCATCATTGTCGTAATTGACAAAGCCTTTATAAGTATTTTTATTAATCCCAATAAATATAATTACTAAAGCTACAATAAAAGGGAAAGTTAGTAGTGTCCAAATAATTCCTTTATTAGATTTAGTACGGCTTTTCGCTGTTGTAGGATTAGAAGGAGTTTTAGTCTTAATTAAGCGAGTTTTAGCAACTTGAGAACTATCAAAAAACGGAGGTGGTAGAGTAACTACTTGCTGGCTAAAATCAAGTTCAGCTAGAATCTCAGCGGCAGATTGATAAAGTCGAGTAGTAGAACTTCCTTCAAGATACGCTTTGCGACTGCTAACCATTTTATTGAGTACATCGGCTAGCTCTGGGCTAATTTTAGCTATAGATCCACTACTTGAAGTTGAGGAGTTGATAGTATCTTTAGGTTGCCAAGATTCTGAGCGAATAAATTCAGTAATATTACCTGTTAAACCATAAATAATTGTTTTACCCAAAGCATAAATATCATCAGCAAACTTAGGATTTTCTTCTTGCTGTTCTAGAGAGGAAAAATAACGATTACTGATAGTTTTTTTCGATTGACTACTAAATAAAATATAGTTTTTGATTCCAGCAAAATTAGTTAAAAACTTTTGACCATTTGGCTGTTGAACAAGACTTGAAGGCTGAATATTTAAATGTACTACACCTGCTTTATGAATAAAATCTAAAACCTCTAAAATTTCCTGTAGCCAACTAAGAGCTTCAGATTCATTTAGTAAGGATTCTGTTAATTTTTGTTGAAGACTAATACCATTAATTAATTCTTGAACCAAAAAAAATTCACGATCGCTTTCAAAAAAAGCCAATAGTTGAGGAATTTGTGGATGTCGGCTGATATTTTTCAGAATATTCCCTTGCTCAACAAATGCTCGTAAAACTTTCTGCCAAGATTTAGTCCCCAAAACTTCACTATCATATTGAGGAAACAGCCTTTCTATTTGGCACTGAGGATTACCAGCTTGCCTCATATCTTCAGCCAAATAAGTTGTACTAAAGTCATCCTGACTTAATTCTTGAATAACCCGATAGCGATCGCACAATATTTTACCAACTATTGACTCCATGCAAGTCCAGTTAATTTACAACTGCAAATATATTGAGTATTATTACCTTTAACTAGTCTAACTTTCTAGCTAGATAGTTCCTGAGTTAATTCATCTAAACGAGCTAAGACTTCTTTACTGTGAATACTTGGTCTAACTCCCAAAAAGATTTCTCTTAAGACTCCTTTAGGGTCAATTACATAGGTATGCCTTAAAGACATTGCCCCCAACCAAGAACCATAAGCTTTACTCACGCTACCGTC
>JASJDX010000164.1 GCA_030064975.1 Pleurocapsa sp. MO_192.B19 | reverse complement strand
GATTAAACTACTGGACTCGATAGATAACTCCTCAAGGCTGGTATTTTAATTTTCCGCTCATTCCAAACCAGGGCCAGATCGCATGGTCGTGTTTCAAAACTATGCTCTTTTGCCTTGGCGTAGCGTTTTCGATAATGTTTACCTGGCTGTGGATGCAGTTTACCCCAAGAAGTCCCAGGCAGAAAAAAGAGCGATCGTCCGCGATCATTTAGCTTTAGTGGGACTTACTGAGGCAGCAGATTAAAAACCGCCCCAAATTTCTGGGGGGATGAAACAAAGAGTTTCCATCGCCCGTGCTTTAGCAATTCGTCCCCGTATTCTTATTTTAGATAAACCCTTTGGGGCATTAGGTAAGGTAGTGCCTTACCCCTACGAACTCCGAACTTATCCCAAGCAGGGTGTATCTCGTTAATACGAAAAACGCTAGATCATCTTTGCCATAATGTATTCGTCGGTAAATTTTCCATCGACAAAATAACCATTACGACGCAAGCCTTCAAAACGATACCCTAATTTTAGATATAGAATAATCGCACCAAGATTATCAGCAACAACATAAAACCAAATTCGTTTTATTCCAACCGATTTTGCCCATAATTCTGATTCGAGGATTAGGTTTGTGCCTAAACCTAGTCCTCGGTGAGACTCTCTGATTCCTATCTCCAAAAATGCAGCATGGTTAACTTTTGGCATTAAATAACGATCGATATCTAGATAACCTACTAAACTTCCAGTATCTTCTATTACCCAAATAGCACGATTATTACTTAATAACTGACTTAATTCATCTTTTGTATGGGATATTAAAGTATCTCGCTCAATATCAAGAAAAGGAATGAAATCAGTTTCTTGTGATAATCTAATTTTCAAATCGGCTAATGCTTCAGCATCTTTGAACTCAACCCTGCGGATAAGATGTTGTTGATTTTTAATGTCTATCATTGCTAATTAACTCCTTAAATCTAATTATTGGGAGGATGGGTAGCTTCATCCGAGTGATTTCGTTGTCTACAAGCATCTTCTAAAAAAAGAACGCAACCAAAAGTAAATGCTAGAGAAGCCAAAATCAAAAAAACAGAATGAACAGATAACGATCTGCTTATTTCCATAACAGCGTCTAGGGTAAATAAAGTACTACCCATCACAAATAACCAATTGGCAAGAATAATAGTAGAATTCATGGCTCTCGCCTCCTTATCACTTAAGAGAGAGATTTAGGCATAAAAAAAGTGAATAAGATACGTTTGCTAGCTCGTAAAAAAGGAAATTCTTCTTTTAAGTCTTGACCAAACAGTAATTCACATCTTTCGCCTTTGTTTATTAGTATGAAAAAAAACACTTTAAACTTCTTGCAAGTTTTTCTGTTTTTTGACACGTTCTTATTTTTGTTGCTGAAATTTTTTGGGCGTTACTCCAACCAATCGTTTAAAGTGGCGGTTGAGATGACTTTGATGGGCAAAACCAAGACTGTAAGCAATATCGGCAATAGTTAGTTTCTCTTGAAGTAATAGCTTTTTGGCACGTTCTACTCTAAGTCGAATTACATACTGATGAGGAGCATAACCTGTGGAAAGTTTAAACAAATAAGAAAAATAACTAGGACTCATATTTATGAGTGCTGCTAATTCGGCTAAACTAAAATTGCGATCGAGATTATCGTTAATATATTCAACAATTTGCCGTAACTTATATTTTGATAAGCCGTCTGTATATTCTGGAATCGAAACTTTTTTAGTAGAGTAATGACTTAATAAATGAAGCGATAGGGTATTTGTCAGAGAGTCGATATACAAACGATCGCTATTACCTTTTGATTCAACCTCAGTTTTAAGTGCTAACCCAATACCTAAAATAAGCGGATCGGCTTTTTGAAAACATGTTGCAAGTTCGACAACATCTGTCAAAGATACAGAATGAGCTAATTTTTCTGGTTCAAGACTGAGACGAATGTAGCTATGTTCTCGATCCCAACTAGCTTGATGAGGAATATGAGCAGGAATAATAATAATATCACCATCTTGAATTTGATTTTTTTCCCAACGGTTGCCAAACCTCTGCTCTACATTAATTTTTAGAGGTAACTGAGGATGAATCAGAATCAAATGCTGTTGAGAGATTTTTTGAGGAATTGAGTGAGGAGGAATACGGTAATATCCTAAGTGAATGCCATCCCAACCCAAATTATTACTAGAAAAAAGAGAACTACAGGGATAAATCTGTAACATATCATCTTCTTTTGTCGAATCAATAATTAGAGATTTAGAGGGTGGCATTGCTCTTGTGTTATGTAGTTATTGATGATTATTAATCAAAATTGTAGTGGTAAACAAATTAGAAACACAATTCCTTCAATTAAAAACGGTGCTTCGGCGATTGGCTCTGCCACCGTCTTTTGGGCGATCGCTGTAATTCTGCGGCGTAGATAATTACCCATGATTAAAATAAGCCGAGCGCAAAAAGTAGCAAGCGCTCGGCTTATTTTGAGATAATTGTTTTTTTCAGCAGAAGCTTAATTAGACAAATACAATTCTAATCAAAACTTACATCAAGCCTAACTGGCTGAGAATTCCTTGCCCTGTCAAATATTCGGTGGCAACTGCGATGATAAAGCCAAGCATTGCCAGACGATCATTCCAGGTCTCTGCAAATTGAGTAAAGCCTAATCTGTTTTCTTGATTTTCCATTGATTAATACCTCAAAAAAATGATTGTTGATGATTCCTATTTCGATTACAGTTATCGTCAATTTTTATTGCAACTTACTAAACAAGTAATGCAGTATTGGACTTTGTCCAAAGTCCAAGGATGACCGGAAATATAACTTTACTCATAGTACTAATGTGTTTTAAGAAGTCATAGTTCTCTATGAGGTGCAAGAGCTGAGTGCTCGCGTTTGACCTCACAAGTTTCTCAAACTTTTGAATTAACCTCAAAATAAACTCACAGCAGTAACAGTACACAACTGTTCACAAAAAAAGAAAAAGGATGACTTATGGTGTACTCAACGCTAAATAACGATTAACAAATGGAGAAAAATCATGGATAAAACCAGAATAAATGAGATTACCGTTGGTTTAATTGGGTTTTTAGTGCTTATTATCGTGACGACAATTCTAGTTCTCATCTCTTGGAATATGTTCATGCCAGAGCTATTCGGTGCCGTCAAGATGAATTTTAGAAATGCCCTCGGCTTAGTAATCCTGGTAGCTACAGTATCAAGACTTATCTACCACGGATTAGGTGGTCGTCACTTTTGGCTTCCTGCTAAAAGAACCCCCAGAGAACGCCTAACAACAGATGTTCCATTAAATCAACCTTCTTGATAGGGTAATCTGGTAGTGGGGCAAAAAGTTAAGATAAGAGTAGAAAAGAAGAGATAAACCTCAAATTGAATTGTTTTTATCCTAATTTTTTCCATCAATCCCGAATAGAGACTTAATAAACTCAATTTGACCACAATTCATCCAGCTGAAGAAATTCAATTGTGATGCCAATTAAAAGACAAATAAAATTAGGGAAATTTTGACTCTTTTCGGCGATTGGCTTTGCCAGTGCCGTAGGCAATCAGCTTGAGGAGTGCGTGGAGCGCAATCGCTTTAATGATCGCTTCAATTGTTCTGGAATCTTTTTCTAATACATCAGCTATTTGTTCGGAGGACAAACCATACTTAATTAGTTTGGCAGTCTGGATATATTCTTGAGCACTTCCTTTTTTATTAACCAGCCCTGAATAAGCCATCTCAGAAAAGCTATGTTCTCCTCCATGACAATAAAAAAGTTGTCTTCTTTCCCCTGATGATTTAACTAGATAAGTCCCATTTTTGGTTATTTTATTATTTGTTGACTCAAAATAAAGGCATGATTTTTGGGGACAAAATTTTGGTAAAGAAGTAGAACCGCAATTTTTTGATTGGGTAAAAGAATAAAACTTTCTTGATTATAGCGATCGCCTCTGGCGGTGGGCTCCGCCCAATCGGCTTGAGGAGTGCGCGACGCGGTTGCGAAGCAAGTCCCGTCAAGCGGGATAATATCCGAAGGACTCAGCTAGTCATGCGTGGGCGGAGCGCAATCGCCTATTCTCTATGAGTTTGATGCTGTAACACACTGCCTGACTGGCATATTTAAAGTCGAACATAAATTCAACCCAATCAGTTTGCAGGGACTACCCAAAATACCCCCTTTTTGAACAACGCCAGAAAAAAGTTCAATTTTTATTAAAGAAGCGGGCGAACCAGCATGGATTTGCAGTAATCTAGAGTTTTCCTGAGAGCCAGGAACCTAGCCTGGTTTTCTGGAGGTTGAATCCTAAAATGCTTGCCTTGACGAAACCATTGCACTTTCAGAGTCAGAAGCCTTTGATCGCTCAAACTAAGGAGGATTACCATCATGAGTACTCATTCAGCCAGCTCCCAACCTGATAAGATGCCCTCCTTACTTGTTATTGGCTATGGCAATCCCACTCATGGCGACAATGCCATTGGCCGTCAAGTAACTAACCTAGTTCAAGCGTTGGACATACAAAATGTTGAGGTTTGTGCGGTGCAGCAACTGACACCAGAACTATCGACCAAGTTAGCAACAGCGGATTATGTCATTTTCGTCGACGCTTGCTACATGAAAAAAGCTGGCGTGAAGGTTAGCACCCTAGAAGCCTGTGGTCTGGAAACAGCTGGCTCGTCGGGATGGAGCCATTCCTTGCCTCCCTGCTCGTTACTGGCTCTCACCCAGTCCGTTTATGGCCGTCATCCTCAATCTTGGTGGGTAGAGGTCGCAGCTCAAAACTTTGAAACTGGGCATCACCTTTCTCCTCGGGCTAACCAGAGTCTTCAGAATGCTGTCGAGCAAATCGAGTCCCTAATCCATCAATGCCTATCTCCTAACCAAATTTCTCAGCCACAATTAGCCACACATGAGTCAAGAGAAAAGTTTCACAGCAAGTTGCAATCAACTCCATCCAGGAGTAATAAGCACCATCTTAGCTTCACTTATTTATCTCAGGAAGACCTGCTGGATGCAGGCTGTTTTGATATTCACCTGGTCATGGAGATTGCAGAAAAGGCCATGGTCGAATTTGAGAGACATCATGTAATTTTTCCTGAGAAAATCGTGCAGATTTTCAATCAGGCAACCCAAGAACGGATTAACTGTCTGCCGGCAACTCTTTTAGATGAAAAGGTGTGCGGGGTGAAATGGGTTTCGGTATTTCCGATGAATCCCATCCAGCACGAGCAGCAAAATTTATCGGCCATTTTTATCCTGTCGGAAATTGAAACGGGTTTCCCCATCTGCGTCATGGAGGGGACGCTCGCCTCGAATATGCGGGTAGCAGCCATGGGCGGTCTGGCGGCCAAACACTTGGCCCGCCCAGATTCTGAGGTAATTGGTTTCATTGGTGCCGGGGAACAAGCGAAGATGCATTTAATTGCCATGAAAGCCGTGTGCCCAAGCCTCAAGCAGTGTAGGGTAGCGGCCCACTCTGAGAGCTACGAAGAGCAATTCATTGCTGAACTCTCACCGCTGTATCCTGAGCTGGAGTTTGTCTCAACTAAGACTAATGCCCAAAAAGCCATGGAGGATGCCGATATTCTGGTAACCGCCACCAGCGCCCAGGCCCCCCTACTCAAAGCAGCATGGGTTAAACCCGGTAGTTTCTACAGTCATGTGGGGGGCTGGGAGGATGAGTTTGAGGTGGCCTTACAGGCAGATAAAATAGTCTGCGACGATTGGGAAACAGTAACCCATCGCACCCAGACTTTAAGCAGGATGTATAAAGAAGGGCTGATTGACGCAAGCAAGATCCATGCCGATCTACACGAATTGGTATCTGGTCACAAGCCGGGTCGTGAATCGGAAACAGAACGGATCTATTTCAACGCCGTGGGCTTGGCCTATATCGATGTAGCGATCGCCATGGGGATGTTCAATCGAGCCAGGGAACAGCGAAAGGGCCAAAAGCTAGACCTGCAACAGAGTATGATTTTCGAGCATCCTCATCTGAAATCGAAAGTGAAGCTTTGAGCTCGTGGAGTCATGGAAGGGGGAGTCAAAAAATAATGTTTAAGCGTCTGAGGGAATTCAACGAGCAGACAGTTACCGTCAATATTGAGGGGGAAGATGTCCGAGTACCGCTGGGGGAAACAGTAGCAGCCGCAGTTTTAGTCCATAATTTGGGTTATACCCGCACCACTCCCATATCGGGGGCACCCCGCGCACCTTTATGCATGATGGGTGTCTGCTTTGAGTGCCTGATGGAAATCGACGGGTTGCCCAACACTCAAGCCTGTCAGGTGCAGGTGGCCGAAGGGATGAAGATTCGACGCCAGCAGGGAGTAGGTGGGTCAGATGCCTAAGACATATCAGCTGGTGGTAATTGGTGCCGGACCTGGGGGACTTTGTGCTGCTATCACCGCTGCTAGCTTGGGCCTAGATGTGGTGGTCCTCGATGAGCAGCCCTCCCCCGGGGGGCAAATTTACCGTGGGATTTCCCAGACCCCCGATGATAGGTCGGCATTGCTGGGGGCAGATTACCAGCGCGGTGCTGATTTGGTAGCAGCCTTTAAGGCTAGTGGCGCTCAATATTGGCCCCAGACGACGGTTTGGTCGTTAAACTCCCGTCGTGAAATTGGCATCCTGCGTCAGGGTCGGGCATCGATCATTCAAGCCGAGCGGGTGATAGTGGCCAGTGGGGCCATGGAGCGCCCAGTGCCCTTTCTCGGTTGGACATTGCCAGGGGTCATGAATGCGGGAGCTGCCCAAATCTTGCTCAAAACCGCTGGGGTTGTGCCCGCCCAGGGGACGGTAATCGCTGGAACTGGGCCTCTGCCCTTGCTGGTTGCCTGGCAATACCTCCGGGCAGGGGTAAAGGTGAAAGCCGTGCTGGAACTCTCCCCCGGAACCAACTTGTGGCGTGCCGCACCGTATTTACCTGGGGCCTTAGTTGCCGGTGATTACATCAGCCGCGGTTTAAAATACACCTTGGACTTAAATAAAGGTGGGGTGCCAATTTACTACGGGGTTTCTCGGTTGCAGGCTCGGGGCAACGACCGGATTGAGGCAGTGGAATACGGTTGGGATATTCTGGGGAGCGATAGGCGCGAAACCATCATCACCGACAGTCTCTTGGTGCATTTTGGGGTGATTCCCCGTACCAATCTGACCAAAGCCGCTGGTTGCCAGCATATCTGGGATCGTGGTCAGCAGTGTTGGCGACCCCAGGTGGATAGGTGGGGCAACACCAATGTGCCTGGGATTGCGGTCATAGGTGATAATGCAGGGATTGGCGGCGCCCGAAGCGCCGAACATAGCGGAAGGTTAGCGGCCCTAGAAGCAGCTCGGAGTTGGCACCTAATCAGTACTCAACAGCGGGATCGCCAGGCTCACAACGATCTCAAATGGCTCCGAAAAGATCTACGAGTACGTCCCTTCCTAGAAGCTTTATATCGACTACCGGATTCACTACTCGTCCCCCCCGATGACGAGATCTTAGTCTGTCGTTGCGAAGAAATTTCGGCGGGGCAAATCCGCCAGGCAGTCCGAGAGGAACACGGCGATCCCAATCAAGTTAAATTTTATCTCCGCTGTGGGATGGGACCTTGTCAGGGTCGACAATGTGCCCCAGCGGTGGCTCAGATCGTTGCCGCTGAAAACAAGCGTCCAGTCGCCGACTATACTACCTTTCGGGTTCGTCCACCGATCAGAACCCTGACCATTGCCCAGTTAGCTAACTTAGAGAGTTCAGAGTCATGAAGGTTGATGTGGCGATCGTTGGTGGGGGTTTGATGGGGTCTTCTACGGCTCTACACCTAGCTAGGGCTGGACAAAAGGTAATTGTCGTCGAAAAAAATAGCCCAGGTCGCCATGCCTCCGGGGTCAATGCTGGTGGTTTGCGGCGCCTGAATCGAGATCCAGCGGAAATTCCCCTAGCGGTAGTTGCCGCCCAAATGTGGCGGGAGATTGAGTCCCTGGTTGGCAGTGACTGCGATGTTCAACTCAGCGGTCAGGTGCGGGTAGCGGAGAATGCTGCCGATTTACAGAAGCTCTCCGAACGCGCAGCCTTGGTACGTTCCCTGGGCTTCGAGCACGAGCAACTTATCACTCGCGAGCGCCTCTACCAACTAGTGCCAGCTCTGGCACCCCATTGCGTCGGTGGGCTTTATACAGCAGGGGACGGCTTTGCCCGTCCCTATCATGCCCTCACGGCCTTTCGCCGTCAAGCTCAGTCCCTGGGAGTGAAGTATCATACGGGGTTCCCGGTGACTGGTTTAGAGCGCTTGGGCAGCTGTTGGCGGGTGGTGACCGAGTCAGCTAAATTTGAGGCCCCCATACTAGTTAATTGTGCTGGTGCCTGGGCTGGACAAATCTGTGCTTATTTAGATGAACCAGTCCCCCTGAAAGTTGGGGCCCCCATGATGATGGTGACTGAGCGGTTACCCCATTTCCTCGACCCTGTAGTGGGTGCAGCTTCCCGTAAGTTGTCTTTTAAGCAGATGCAGAACGGTACGGTGCTGATTGGTGGGGCTTATCTGGCCGAACATGACATGGTCAAAGAGACGACGGAAATTGATTTGACCAAACTCAGTGCCAGTAGCCAAACCGTTCTGGCGCTGTTCCCCAGAATGGCTAACGTGCGGATTGTCAGAACTTGGGCCGGCTTGGAGGCCTTTATGCCAGATCGCATTCCGGTCATTGGTTCGAGTGCCAAACACCCCAGCGTTTATCACGCTTTCGGATTTTCGGCTCATGGCTTTCAACTTTCACCCGTGGTGGGGCGAATTATGTCGGAGTTGATTTTGAATCAGAAGAGCTCCCTGGCGCTCGAACCGTTTTCTATTCAGCGGTTTCAGTCTTCGGGTTGAGGATTTGGTGGTGATTCCTATGTAGTGAAAAATGAGCGCTCGCTCATTTAGTAATACTTAAGTACTGGATAAGCGACTTTGAGTCAAAATCCCTTGAAGTTATTTATAGTGGATGATATTCTTCTCACCAAATTTAATTTTATCCTGAGTTCGATCGAGCTAAAAATTTGGGAATTTATCAGTTTTATAGATGCCTCAATTGCTGATTATCTCGTTGTTTATATATCTCGCATAGTTCGAGGAAAAAATCATAACTTCTAACTCCGAATTCCTTGCCTCACTTCCTCTAGGCATCGAAAAAGAGAACGAGCTAAAGATTTTGGCTTTGATCGAGCGATCGGTCTTAAACATAAACCTTAGTTTCAATATCTTCTGATAAAGTTGACTCTTCTAAAATAGGAGTCTGAACTATCAATACTGAGCAGGGGGCATGATGAACTACATAATTGCTGACGCTGCCTAAAAATAGTTCTTTAAAACTTGAATGTCCCCGTCTACCAATGACAACCAGATCGGCATGACAAGATTGAGCAAAGTCGCAAATAGTCGAACTAGGATGCCCAGTAATCTGACTAAACTCAGTCTGCACTCCCGCTGCGAGTGCTTTTTTCGTATAAAAACGCATTAATTCTAATCCTTTTTGTTTGAAAAGCTCCCATTCTCGATCGTATACTTCTTTGGCTCTCCGCATTATTTGGGGATCGAGATGAATACAACTATCTTTGTGTTGTACCAAGTAATCTGACATTATCGGACTGCCTGATTCTTCTACTGACAACACATGGAGTAAGATCAAGTTTACTTTAGCAGCTTTTGCTAAAGATAAGGCTTGGTCAAATACTTGCCTACTCGCTGCGGAACGGTCAATTGCGACTAATATCTTGTTAAACATTTCACTACTCCTTTTGGTTCTTGGTTGTCAATTTGGTCGTTAGTCTTCAGTAACTTATAGTTATTAATTAGCAGTAAGTTCTTGCTGACTATCTGTTGATTCTGGAGAAAATGCCGAATCAGATTCCACATCAATAGGAGTACGCATGATTAAAACCGAACAGGGTGCATGATGCGTAACATAATTGCTAACGCTACCCAGAAACATTTCATTTAAACCTTGGAGTCCGCGACTACCTACCACAATTAGATCTGCTGACCAGTCAACTGCTAGTTCGCAAATAACTTGACCAGGATTTCCACTCAATTGTATGTACTCAGCTTCCACTTCTGCTGCTATTGCCTTTTGAGTTAAGTTTCGTAAAAAATCTAATCCTCGCTGTTCATATTCCAGCCACCTTTCGTGATATTCACTGTGGTCAGGATTTTTCAATACCTGATAGTAGATATAAGTAGGAAATACAGGATAATCTGGATCTTCTTCCGATAAGACGTGCAGCAACATCAAGGTTGCACCAGTTTTTTTCGCCAATGATACTACTGAATCAAAAGCCAATAAGTTTTTTGGGGAACTATTTACTGCAACTAATATTTTATTGCTCATGTGTAATATCTCCTGTTCTTTAGTTTCAGCGACTACTAGTTGGTAGTCACTTCCTGCTGAGTATCTGTAGAATCTACTGATGCAGTATCTTCCGAATTAGAAGAATCTATGGGAGTACGCATAATTAACACAGAACAGGGGGCATGGTGCGTAACATAATTACTGACGCTGCCGAGAAACATTTCTTTCAAACCCTTGAGTCCACGACTACCAACGACAATTAGATCTGCTGACCAATTGCTTGCTAGTTCGCAGATCATTCGTCCTGGATTTCCAGTCAATTGAGTATACTCCGTGTCTACTCCTGCTGTTGTCGCTTCTTGAGTTAGGTTTTGCAGAAAATCTATCCCCCACTGCTTATATTCGATCAATTGTTTTTGATATGCTTCGTAGTCATTGTCTTCCGTGATTGGATAATAAGTATATGTGGGTAATAGTGGATAGTCCGCTTCAGTTTTGGACATAACATGAAGCAGCATTAAGGTTGCATTTGTAGTTTGAGCTAAAGATACTGCCGAATTAAAGATAGATTTACTACTTTCAGAACGGTCTACTGCTACTAAGATTTTGTTAATCATAATCAATACCTCCTTTGTCGTTGCTAGTTAGTGGTTGCTGGTTGTATTTTTGTGCCAGCAACCGATTATTACTAACTAATATTTCCTTCTACTTCAGCTATTTTTAGTCGAGTTTTTAGTACCGTATCGGGGTTGAGACTAATTGAATTTATTCCTTGTTCGACTAAAAATTTAGCAAATTCAGGATAGTCACTAGGTGCTTGACCACAGATGCCAATTTTGCGCTGTTTGAGTT
>JASJDX010000163.1 GCA_030064975.1 Pleurocapsa sp. MO_192.B19 | reverse complement strand
ATCACAAAGGCATTTCTTTAACCAAAAAAGCCATGGAAGCAATTGAACTGCGTCTCCTGCGAAATCCAAACTTACCCAAATGGGATATTTTTATTCGACCTTGTTAGTTGGTATTTTCTTTCTTAGAAATCACCTAAGTCCCGAAACTAATGCCTTAGTCGAACAAGAAATGGCGGGAGAAAGCGATCGCGCTATAGCAGAAACCAAAGCTTTGGTTGAAGCCATTAAAAAACGAGCGCAGTCTGAAATTGAAAATGCTCAAACTCTAACCCAGGATGCTTACTTAAATGCTGTCGCTTCTGCCAGAAAAGCGGTCGAGCAAAACCAACTACTCGACCCCAAACAAATCGAGCATTCGGTAGAAATGATTCAAAGGGATGCTCAAGAAAATTGGCAAAAAACTGTTGACGAAATTACTGCTTTGGGCGATCGCCTTCAAGAAGCGGCTCAAGTAGCTTGGGATATCTTAATGGGCAAAAATTCTTCGGGAACAAAATAATTGCCCAGGAAGAATGCCTTATCTACCTGGCGTATGAGTAAAAAAATAGGCGTTGCTGATTTGAAGTATGAAACTGAAAAGTAATCTGTTCGTAGCTATTAGCTCTTAGCTATCAGCTTTTAGCTTTTTAATTGACTTGCTCAACGAGTAAAAATCATAGAATCATACCTGGATTCAGCAACGCCGATTTTTTTAATACCAGTGATATTACCCATCAGCATAACTGGACACAATCATACGCTGAGGGAGAGGTATTCAAATTACACAACGCCTTCACTCTTAATGGCATCCCTATCATATCTGGAAGAGCTTGCTGTATGGGAGGCGGTGGTTCACTCAACTACACCATGATACATGAGTCGTCTGAGTGGTTGACTAAACATATAGGCAAAACAGAAACCTATTGGAATCAAGTCAAAGAAGAACTAAATCACAAGTTTGCGAGAAAAGATCCCCAAGATAATCAATCATCTGTTACTCAACATATTGTTGAAGTAGCCAAATCATTTAACTTTGAAATTAGTCAGGATAAAACTGGTAATATTCCGAACCTTCAAGAAGGCGATAACAAGCTACTACATTTGTTTTCCACTCAATTTAATTTGTTTGGACAACGTACCAATAGTGGGGTATCGCTTCTTGACTGGAATGATAAAAGACTAGAACTAAAAACCAAATGCCGAGTTATTCGGCTTGAATGTCACTCCAGGGCAACAGAACCAATGTGTAGGGGTATCGGTGCAATATGTCGATACAGGTAAAACAGAAAGCTTTTACTTATCGGAACAAGGAAAGCTAATCTTATCTGCTGGTGCTGCCACTCCCAGGTTGCTGTTGCCACATCAAGATAGGCTTCAAAATCCAGAGATTGGAAAATATGTCAGCGATCATATCCTATTACCACTTGGTATTTACATTCTGGATAAGGAAATAGACGCTACCTCCCGCGATGTCTACATTCCAGTATTCGCGACAATATTAGAGCGATCGCCAGAAGGGCAAGAAGGAACTGTGTGTTGTTTTGACTTCTTTTCGGGAAATCTCGACAGGTTAATTTTTATTGTGTCTCACTTGTACTTGGCTTTTTTGCCTAATTGTTTTAAGAAAATCATAGTAAGGATTCCTTGGGTATTTTGGATCGCCACGAACGTAATTAGATGGAGCATTCAAGGTGTCAATTTTATGCTTGCTCTGTGGTTAAGACTGTCTAATTTCCTTCGACGGGAAAATCGTCATAAGTTGGACTTAGTTACTGCTCTAGTGAAATTTAATCCTGCTAAAGAGGGTTGTTATTCAAGCAATGATTCTCAGATCGCTTTATGTTTCTTTTCCGAAGATGAGAATACATCTGTTAACCGAGATAAGGAGGTAGCGAAGAGGGTAATCAAAGAACAAATGAAACTATTAAATAACTTAGGGAAAAAACCACCCCTGTTAATCCGATTTTTGATTAGATGCCTGACAAAAATTCCCTACCGAGAAGAGCAGGTAGATAAATATGTTGATGTGTATAGCAAGAAATTCTTATTATCTGAACAACACTTATCAGGAGGATGTTTGTTTGGGAAAGCAATTGACACAGGACTAAAAGATTCGCAAGACACTGGCAAGTTGTATGGAGCGACTAATGTTTATGTAGCTGACTTGTCTTCTGTTCCTTTGCCTCGGATTAGTCCGCAGATGACAGCTTATCTTATTGGCTTCCATGTTGCCAAGATGTTATGCAGCGATCGCAGTACAACCAAGTGACATGAACCGCTTTGCGATGTAGTTGCTGGAAATTATTACTGTTCAGTTGCATTACAAATTTTGGCAGCTTGTGGCTGTGCGGGAGAACCGCTCACATCAGTCTTATAAGTAATTAACTCTAGAATACCGTGAGCATTAATTATCCATCCCTGAGCTTCTACAATCTCTTCTTTTGCTGGGTGCAAGCCTTGCGCCCCTACTACCTCACCATCTTCCGAAAACGGGGCAGGTTCAACCAAATCTACTTCACTAATGTTGTAAGGCGAGGCACAGCCCACCCTACTTAGCTGTGATAGGTTTTGTAAAGCCTTAAGCGTGCAACCACCTAAACCACACACCTAACACCTAATTCGACATTGACTTTCACATCTGATGCATTTTTTTTTATTTTGCCCACCATTGCTTGATAATAATTTTTGCCTGGTGCTTGCTGGTGGTTCAATTATTCTCTTAGAACTGTCCTGACTGCGGACTGCAGACGCATATACCATGACTATAGCAATCTGGCTAATGGCGATGGCGATGGCGATTTGTTTGCTAAATTTTGTTTGATTTTTCATAATCACAAATTTACATTTCAATACCACACTGTAATTTCTATCAAAATATTAGAGACTGTTTGTTAAATAAAAATAAAGAAGAAAGTCGCTCATACCGTTAATAGTTTCTCAGACAAATCATTTGCGTTAGTATTATGCGGTTAACCAAAAATAAATAAAAGGGGGAAAATTCAGGTATTTTTTCAGGTGTTTTAAATATTTATTGTGGCAATAAGCTTAATATTTTCTTAACAAACAGTCTCTTAATTCTACAAAAAAACAAACAAGATTTAAAAGGCTCTAATAATTACAAGAAAGCGTAGCTAAAAATACTATCATTGATGGCAAATTTTGGCATCTTTTGGTTGTGCAGGAGAACTATGAACATCGGTAGAGTAAGCAACTAACTCTAGAATACCGCGATCGTTAATTATCCATCCCTCAGCCTCGACAATCTCTTCTTTTGCTGGGCGCAAGGCTTGCGCCCCTACTACCTCACCATCTTCCTCAAAAGTTGCAGGTTCAACTAAATTTACTTCACTAATCTCTCCATCCCGTGGTTGAGTTGGACTAGGAGCAATACCACCTTTACCCGTGACGATAAACTCACTGTATTTTGCCTGTTGACAAAGATTTTGTTCTACTAATCCTGCCACGTCGATTACTTCTGTGGGTAAGGAGTCTAATCCTTCTGCGGGATTAACCTCAAGTTCATTAATTTCTATTGTTCCATCTAAACCCAACTCGGAAGAGGCATCTATGTCATTAGTATTGTTTGGTGGTGTATTTCTTCTTTCTTCTAACCCAAAAATAGCATTGGTAGTAATGTCAATATTGCCACCTGTTCCTTGTGCAGCAGAAGCAATAATATCGTTGTTTTGGTTGGGGACAGCAATAATAAATTCAGCGTTAATAGTGAGATTCCCACCATTAGCCCCACTATCTGCTTTTGCTGATATCAAACTGCGATCGCTCATGATTAAGGTATCATCAATATTTAAAGTCAGAATACCACCCTGACCTCGATCAGCCGTAGTTGAGGCGGAAATAGATGCTTCATTTTCAAGAGTTAAAGAATCTGCATTCAGCCTCAGGTTTCCACCAATACCATTAGCATTATCTGCAACAATCTTGCCTTTATTATTAACTTCAACCGAGCGAGCATTAATTTCCAAATTGCCAGCAGCACCTTTTCCTGGTGGAAGTGGTTCAATACTTCCTTCAATAACTTGTTCAAAATTACCAGCAGTTACTACTGCGTCATCTCGAACAGTTAATTTATCAGTATTTATTATCAAGTCTCCAGCATCTCCAGTACCGTCAATAGCATTAGCATACAAACCACTAGGAAATATCCCATCTGACCCAACCAATTCGATTGACTCTGAAGCTGTTACAGTTAAATCTCCACCATTTCCTTGTCCGCCTGTACCAGCACTTATAAAGCCTCCCTCTCTCAGAAATAGTTTAGCAGTAGTAATATCTATCCCACCTGCATTTCCTTCTCCATCTACTACCTGACTAAAAATACCACTTTCCCTATCAACAGAGATAGTGCCAGAAGCATTAATAATAATTGCCCCCGCATTTCCTTGTGCAAAAGTACTGGCACTTACTGTACCGTTCTGTGTTAAAAAAAGATTAGCCGTAGTAAGATTTATCCCACCAGAGTTAACTATTGCTGCTGCTCCTGTTACTCGACTGAAAATACCACCTTCTCCATCAGCAGAGATAGTGTCGGAGGCATTAATGGTAATCTCTCCCGCATTTCCTCTTCCAAAAGTATTGGCACTTATCGTACCACCCCCTATTAGAGAAAGATTAGTAGTAGTAAGATTTATCCCACCAGAGTTGCCTACTCCAGATTCTTCTACCCGACTGCGAATGCCGCTACCAGAGCCAATAACGCCACTGCCAATTTCTAGGTTTTCCCCATCAAGAGAAATAGTCTCGGAAGCGTCAATAGTAATCGCCCCCGCATCTCCTTGTCCTCCTGTACTAGCATCTACTTGACTTCCGTCTGTCAAAAACAGGTTAGTAGTAGTGATATCTATCCTACCTGCATTACCTGCTCCCAATTCTTCTACCCGATTGTCAATACGACTTGCTTGACTCACAGTAATATCGCCCGTGGCATTGAGGATAATATTTCCTGCTTGTGCTGAGATCGAATCTGATTCTGGTGCTATTCCTGCTCTTAAATTACTCGCGCCCGATTCTCCTCCAGTTATTTTAAGATTATGAGCATTGATGCTAATATTTCCGCCTCCTGTTCCTCGAACATTCACTTCTGCACCATTGCTTAAGGTAACATCCCCTCTAGCTATTTCTTCGGGAAAGCTTATCGAATCAAAACTTGTTTCTCCTAATCCCTCAAAGCTAACTTGCCCTACTTCAGTTAATCCACCTAATTCGATGTTTGCTCCTGGTGCGATGATTTGTCCCCCAGTAATGGTGACATTACCACCAAAAAGAGCCAGAGTTTTTCCAGAATTAACTTGTAGTTTACTGCTATTAACAGCAATATCTCCTGGATTATTGCCGAAATTTAAGCCAATGGGCATATTAATGGTAAGCAAAGGCGAATTATCTCCATCTGTTGCCAGAAATTCTACATTATCAGAAAAAACAATACTATCTGCCGTACTAGCTACAAATGAACCACCGATATCTAAAGAAGCATTTTCGCCAAATATAATTCCTGCTGGGTTAATTAAAAATAAGTTGGCATTACCATTCGCCCGAATTAAACCATCAATGTTGGAGATATTTCCCCCTGTAACGCGAGAAAAAATATTAACTAGATCGTTAGCGTTGTTAAAGAAAGCTTCACTGCCATTGAGGACAGAAAATTGCTCAAAACTATGAAATAAGTTATTTCCAGCTCTATTTCCCTCATCGATTCTAATACCATTATCAATTGGAGTAACGCTAGTATTGGTAGTACCATCTACCGTAATTTGTGCCTTAACTGGAAGTGCAATACCTACGGCTATCTGCGAAATTGCACTACTAAAAAATAGTCCTACAAGTAGTGAACACCACTGTTTCATCAAGATACTTCTCAATTTAGTTTGTTCAAATTATACAGATTTACTAAGTTAAGCCTGACACAATCTAAACAATCCTATACAGGTTAAATTTATCATTAAAATTTTTTTTATTCTTCCAACAAGACCTGAATTTTTCCCCTTTTAGTTAGCAACGTATAAAAACATAATTTGTGTTGAATGAGATTTAGATAATGAGGAATAATCCTATTTTTCTAGTTAAGTATATAGATTCTGACTACTGTCATTAAATAATTAGTGTTATCAAACATTCAAATGACTAAATATCAAGATCGTTCATTAAAGACCAAAGAGGCGATCGCCTTGGCTACAGCTTATAAATTTCGTCTGAGAGATTTCTTAGTAGGCGCACAGATGCTTTTTGTAGCTTTTGGGGGTTTGGTATTAGTCCCAATTTTAGCGGGATTAGACCCAAATGTTGCTCTGTTTACCTCTGGATTAGGAACTTTATGTTTTCAATTGGTTACAGGGGGCACAGTTCCTGTTTATCTAGCATCTTCTTTTGCTTTTATTGCACCCATTACTTTTAGCGTTGAAAAATATGGTTTAGCCAAAACTTTATCAGGACTTGCTTTTGCTGGATTATTGTATCTGGTTTTGAGCATTATTATTTACTGGCGTGGTTCGGCAATTATTATTAGAGTATTACCGACTATAGTGACTGGCCCAGTAATTATGGTTATCGGTTTGGGTTTAGCTCCTACAGCAGTGGAAATGGCTTCGGAAGCTGGCGAAGAATATAGTGCAGCGATCGCCATTGTTATAGCGATAGTTTCTCTTTTGACAACTATGCTGACGGCGATTTTAGCTCGTGGCTTTTTAAGGTTAATCCCGATCTTAGTTGGTATAGTTGCGGGCTATCTGGTCTCTTTGCCTTTAGGTTTAGTAGATTTTAGTGCAGTTGCTCAAGCCCCTTGGTTAAAAGTTCCTAGCTTTACCGCACCAAGTTTTCATTTACCAGCAATTCTATTTATTTTACCTGTCGCGATCGCTCCTGCTATTGAACATATTGGCGACGTGCTAGCAATTGGTTCGGTGACTGGAAATAACTATCTACGCAATCCTGGGATACATCGAACGCTCTTAGGAGATGGACTAGCAACAACTATGGCTGCATTTTTAGGCGGGCCACCTAACACCACCTATTCAGAGGTTACAGGAGCAGTGGCTCTGACTAAAGTTTTTAATCCTGCGATTATGACTTGGGCTGCACTTACGGCAATTGTGCTGTCATTTTTCGGTAAATTGGGAGCTATATTACAAACTATTCCTGTTCCTGTAATGGGTGGTATTTTGATAGTTCTTTTTGGTACTGTGGTAATTATTGGTATGAATAGTATGATTCATGCTGGAGAAGATTTATTACAATCTCGCAATATAGCGATCGTGGGGGCAATTTTAATGCTAGGTGTAGGTGGTATGAGTGTTAAGGCGGGAGCATTTGCCCTAGAAGGAATCGGATTATCTAGCATCGTCGGGGTGCTATTAAATTTGTTACTCCCTCAAGGTGAAAATTAGTGTTTGTAATTTGGTAGTCCTGTAGAAGTAATGGGAGTGTCAATGTCCTTGCTCTGAAATTTTGGATAGATTAGCTATCCTGAAAGCTTTTTCAGAATTTCAATTAATTGTTGCTGTTGGCTAGCTAACTGGTCTTGACGACTATCAAGATTTTTCATCAAATCATAGCTTTGTGTTTGGGTGGATACCAAAGTACTTACCTTGTCTGTCAAGTCTCTCATCATTGAATACATCAAATCGCGATCGCGTTTCATTTCTGCAATATCTGAAGTCAAAGCTTGTATAGCTTTAGCATTAGATTCTATAAGTTTTTCTAAATCTGTCATTTTTTGAATAGAGATTACAACATACCGTAAGTAGGTTGATTTTATCTAAAAATCAGTAAAAATGACCTAACTAATAAAACTTTTCTCTATTACGATATTCCTCTATTTGGTTTAAAGCAGAGACTTTTTATTTGGTTTCAGTAGTAATATTTGCATTACAAGTTTTGGCATTTTTGGGCTGTGCAGGAGAACCATTGACATCGGTTTTATGAGCCACTAACTCTACCATCCCGCGAGCGTTAATTATCCATCCCTGAGCTTCTATAATCTCTTCTTCTGCTGGGCGCAAGGCTTGCGCCCCTACTACCTCACCATCTTCCTCAAAAGTTGCAGGTTCAACTAAATTTACTTCACTAATCTCTCCATCCCGCGTTTGAGTTGGACTAGGAGCAATACCACCTTTTCCTGTGACGATAAACTCACTTCCTCTTGCCTGTTGACAGAGGGTTTCCTCCACCAATCCTGTAACATCAATTATTTCTACGGGTAATTCTTCTAAGGTTTCTGCGGGGTTAACCTCAAGTTCGTTAATATTTACTGTTCCATCTAAACCAAACTCAGAAGAGGGATCGATGTCGTTAGTATTGTTTACTGGTGTAGAACTTCTTTCTGCGATGCCAAAAATAGCATTAGTAGCAATGTCTATATTTCCACCATTCCCTTGTGCTGCCCTAGCAATAATATCGTTGTTTTGATTGGGAAAAGCAATCACAAAACCAGCATCAATATCAATATTACCGCCATCGGCTAAACCACTAGCTGTTGCTGAGATCTGGCTTTCATTCTCTATTCTTAATAAGTCCGATATCTCAAGGGTGATATTCGCCCCTTCTTCTCCTGCACTCTGTGCCGTTTCAGCAGTTATAGTGCCTTGGTTTAAGAACAAAGAATTTGCATCGATCTCCAAATTTCCTGCCCTTCCTGTGCTTCCTTCATCAGCAGCAACGGATATAGTTCCCCCGTCTTGAATGCTCAGGCTACCTGTGTTAATGCTTAAATTTCCTCCATTTCCATTGTCGATGGGGAATGAGCTATTAGTTTGGGCAAACAAGCCGCTCTTTATGTCTCGTCCATCAAACAAGCTTCCACTGCCGATTACTTCCACATATTCGGAGGCATCTACGCTCACGTTTCCACCATTTCCAGAACTAAAGGTAGAGCTTGTAATTTGTCCCCCGTCACGAAGAATCAATCGCTCCGTTGTTACTTTCAAATTGCCAGCATTGCCAGTACCAAAAGCCTGAGTAGTTAATTGAGTAAGCTTACCTTCACCATTGACTTCAACAGATTCAGTGGCATTGACAATTACATTTCCTCCTTGCCCAGCACCTAAGCTAGAGGCATCAATAAATGAGCTATTAGTTACAGTTAATTGTCTTGTCATAACAGTAATGTCACCCGCTACTCCAGTAGCTCCAAAAGAACTTCCGCTAGTCAATTCTCCGTTGTCCAATTCTAAAGACTCCGAAGTTGTTACTGTTATACTTCCACCAGGGTTGACTCCTTGGTTTCCCGTCACTATTCCTGAACCGCTGATTATGGCGATTCGCTTACCAGACAATTGAATATCCCCACCACTTTCACCTCTCGTTTGAGCAAAAGCTCCTTCAGACAGTTGAATATTTTGAAAGTTTTCCACACCTTCATAGTCTAAATCCCAACCAAAAGCTATTGGCGTTAAGTGAATTAAACTCTCATCAGTAACACTGCCTAGTTCTATTTTTGCTCCTGGAGCAAAGATAATTCCGCTTTCCATCAACACATCGCCCCCGACAAGAGCTATGGTTTTGCCAGGCTGAACCTGAAGTCCCTCACCTTTCGAGCGATTAATGATTGTTCCTGGTGTCTTGCCAAATTGCAAACCAAGAGGAATATTGATTGTCAAAAGAGGTGGAGCTTGGGGATCGGAAGCACTAAATTCAAAGTCATTATCAAAGACAATGCTATCGGCTGTTGAAGCTACAAAAGACCCCCCTAAATCTAGCTGGGCATTTGTTCCAAAAATAATTCCCTTAGGATTAATTAAAAAGAGATTAGCATTACCCAAAACGCCAAGTATACCTAAAATATTTGAAGGATTACTACCAGTGACACAGTTGAACACTCCACTGCCTAGATTTGGTAATGCGAATCCTGACCTTAATTGAAGTTATTGTGCGCGATCGCTTGCAAGAATTGAATTAATGCCAGTAGAGCCAAAAGTACTAAAAGAATAAACTTTTCGACTATTCGACTGCGATCGCCAAAAAAATAACTGAACAAACACCTGAATTTTTCCCCTTTTACTTCTCAAGTATTGACTACATAATACTGACAAATGTGCAGGCAGTTCACGAACCGCCTCTAGCAAATCGGAGAAAGAAGATGGTTTCTACTGAAAAACTATCAAGTGACAATAAAACTCTGCGAGATAAACAATTAAATGTCGATCGCCAAAAACAACAACTAGTAGCCCGTTGGAAAAAGGTAGATGGCAAATTAATTTGTCAATGGATTATTGCATAAATCAACAAAACACAACCCACAATACAAAAAGGAGAATAAGACTATGAAATTACATTTTTTAGGTCAAGCTTACTTTGCTTCTAACAATCCAGTTGAAACTGTTGCCTCAGATTATACTGCTCGTTTCTTGGGACAAAACTATACTATTCGCCGTCCTGTCCAAACTTTTAAATCTCAATTAGGGATAAGAAAATATCGAGGTGTATTTTATGGTGCTGAATGAGTGCAATTTTCCTGGCATTTATTTTCGTCAATTAAGTCAACAAAAATTAAAAGTGAATTATAGCCATGAAAAACTACCATTCTGATTTTTCCTCGAAACCCAAATTCACAAGATATTATGGATTCAATGACTTTCCCGAAGCTATGTTTCTAATTGAAGCAGAATGTTTTGATGATACACCAGTAGAGCCAAAAACCCATACTGAGTCTTCTAAAAAAGGAATCATATTTGCTTTGGGAGTTATAGCTACATTGGGATTTATATGTACAATAGTAGTATTGAGTGTTTTTCAATTATATCGTTTCTTAGAAATTACTCCAGCTAGCCCCAAAATTACTAAGCTTATCTTCATTTAAATTACATGGTGAAGATAGCAGAGGAGCTTCAGGTGCAGGGGAGCAGGGGAGCAAGGTTGAACGTTTTCCGAGCAAATTTTAAATAATGCCAATTAAATGCGTCTTAGCTTAGAGCGAGAGAATTATCTGCCTTAAATACAGAAACATTCGCCACAGCTATATCTAGAAAAAATTCGAGCTAGCAAAAAGTTAGTCAAGAATGAGCGTTTCAACCAACGAGATCGAAAGCTCAATTTCTCTTTTGTCATTTTAAAGTCTAGAGCGTCGGTCAAGAAATAAGGGTTGACGAAAAGGGGTAAATATGTATTCTGTACAGGCGAAGCATTCGGGCAATGATTTATGGCGATCGCACAAGATTTTATCCGAATGCTTCGCCCTTGCCAAAGCTTTTCTG
>JASJDX010000162.1 GCA_030064975.1 Pleurocapsa sp. MO_192.B19 | reverse complement strand
ATATTCGATATAATTGGCATCAGTTATTTGTTCTGAACTACGAAAGTTACGGATTAAATTACGCAAGACGGTTTCGTTACCTTCTAAATAGTTAACATTAATAATCTTGCCGATAACTCCTACTTCTCCAATAATTTTTGCTTCTGTGGAATCGAAAGCTAACCCCGAAGTATTGATAGTTGCTTTGGGCGTAAAAAAAGCATTACTAAAGTCAATTCTATTTAGAAGATGAGTATCTTGTAAATTAATAATTGAATTGGTATAAATATCACGAAAGGTAACTGTTTTCTCAAAAGTACTATTAATAAAAATTAATGCATCAAAAAATTTACTCTTAGCAAAAAGCGATCGCTCTCTATAAATGGTTTTACTGAAATTTGCTAGTTGTCTAAACACACTATGAGTAAAATCAGCAAGTTGCTCAAATATAGCTTCGTCAAATTCAATTAAGGCTTCAAACTGACTATTACTAAAATCGCTAATTCCCTGAAATTCTACTTGTTTAAATTTAGTTTTGGCAAAAAAATGACTGTGAGACAGATTAAAATTTTGACTAAAAATAGTATTGCTAAAGTCTACCTCTTTAGCAAAAACAGTCTTATTCAGTTTGAAGATATCTTGGAATCTTGCTGAAGTGGCTGTTAGCTGTTGTAAAAATAAACTATTAGAAGCATCTACTTCTCCTGTAAAAACAGTCTTATCAAATTTTAATCCGCCACGAAATATATTAATTCTAGGTACTTGGTTAATTATATTATTTCCCACAGGATAGTATTGATTAATTTTTTCCTGTTCTAAAGAAGTAAATAGTGAAGGTAAAACTCCCTCACCTAATGGGCTAGAAATACCTAATTGATTAACTTGAAAATCACCCTGAATAATTGAATTGCTAAGATCTATACTAATAGGATTGCCAGCACGACTAATAGTATTATTAATTTTTTGATAAAATTGCCGACTAAATTCATTATCAAGCTGAGAGATATCAATAATATAATTACTCAAATCAATTGTATCTCTACCTTCTTGCTGAATTAAATGAGCGGCTTTATCTTGCAGTATTTCGAGGGTTAAATAACTACGCTGTTCAGATTGAGCATTTGCCGGTAATGGCATAAAAATAAACAAGAGCAAGCATAAATAAACAATTAAAATATATAGAGCCTTAGCCGTAGCAGCCATAATATAAGTAGGTAAGTAGTAAATAGTAAATAGCAAATAGCAAATAGCGAGTACTCAGAGTAAATTTTATTTGGTTTCAGTTTTATACTTATTTATGCTCACCTACTTAGATTTTTTGTATAAGTCCAATACTTATAAAAAGTAGCCAAGAGCTAAAAACTAAAAACTAAAAACTAAAAACAGTACGATCAAGTTTATACTTCAAATCAGTAATATTAAAATAATGATTACTATCCAAGTCGCCAATGTTATCTCTATAATGGTCGAGGTAAAACTTTTGATGATAGTGTTGATGGCTTTGTTTGTTCAGAAGGCTTTGGAGCAATTTTACGAAAGCGTTTAAGTAAAGCGATTAGCGATCGCGATCTATTTAAACAAATTTCAATCGATTAATTAAAAATAAAAAAAGCTAAAGCTATTGCCTATTAGCCTTTAGCTTTTAAAGAAAATAAGATAGTAGTTGATATATAAGACGGAAAAATGCTGTTATGGAGATTGCTCCCGCAGCCGATATGGTGGCAATAATAAACACCGACTGTATATCCAAAGATCCTTGTAGTGCTGGGACAAAAGCAACTACTGTCGAGGTAATTCCCGCCAAAATCACTAAATCAATTTTTTCGATGAGGCGACGGGTTTGGGCAAAAATTAATCCTCCCATAGTCATCCCAAAGATACCTAAACTAATGCCTGAGACCGACAGCATACTAGTTAAACTGATATAAAGTAATGCTCCTTGAAAACCTACAAAAGCCGCATTACCAAATATTTCAGCTAAAGAAAAGTGGGGCTGGTTTCGTTGAATTGGAGTAGAGGGGGTAGGGGAAATAGGGGAGTTTTGCGTTGGCTGGAGTTTTCTCGTGAGAGGAACGCTCTTACAGGGAGTTGAATGAGATTGATTAGGTGAGGGGGTAACACCTAAAGCAGCAAGGGCTTCTGTTGCCGACTGAAAACGTTGAGCAGGAGTTGCCAACAACATCTTATTGAGAATAGCTACCAGGCGATCGCTTGTATGGGGAGCATAACCGAGCCAATTCCAGTTGTGATTAAAAGAGTCATAAAGTTCTTCAGCAGATTTTCCTGTCAACAGAGTAATACAAGTAACAGCTAAAGCATAGATATCCGTTGAGGGATATATTTGCAAACCAGACATTTGTTCGGGAGGAGCAAAACCCATAGAATAAATTCCCGTTGATTTCTTATTATTTGCCCCCCCTGCTGTTATCTGTTTGACTGCACCGAAATCCAATAAATGTAAGACTCCTTGCCGATCTCGCATGATATTAGAAGGCTTAATATCCCGATGAATCGTATTATTTTCATGGACAAATTGCAATACCTTAAGGATCTCGGTCAAAACTTCTTTAACTTCGGCTTCGGTAAACTTTCCTTTCGCTTCCAATTCCGTCTCTAGATCCTGTCCGTCAATAAATTCTTGAGCTAAATAAAAATACTGTTCTTCTGCTGTGCGATCGCGATTAGTCACAATTGGCGTAAAAAAGGCATATAAATCGGGAATTTGTGGGTGCTTATTGCCTAATTCTTCTAAAACTATCGCTTCTCTTTGGAATAAATTTTGAGCAACCGCTAATTCCTGAGCATCAAGACTACCTGAAGGTTGAAACTGCTTGACTACACACAATGGCATTTTGGGCTTGTAACGATCTCTTGCCAAAAAAGCTGCTCCAAAACCCCCTTTACCAAGTAACTTTAAAGGAATATAACGATCTGCTAAGAGCAAAGGCATTCCACAGGTAGTGCAGTATCTCTGCTGTATAGTTCTAATTTTGGCTCGATCGTCAAGGTCGCCAAAAAAATTACGGGGATTAGTACAATTAGAACGAGTACAAATAATTTCCATACAAGTATAAACAGCAGTTATGAGCTTATTGTACTTTTGGAATTTTTGAATCGTCCAAAGTTTACTTAATTACTAAAGCGTTGTTATATAGACTGTCGATCGCTTTAAACTCTTCTCTAGTAGAAAACCTGGGTAAGATTTCTTTGCTAAACGCCTCGGCTGCTTTAGAACAATAGCGATTAGGATTAACAATCACTGCTAGAGTGCGTCCAATCTTAACTTCTTTGATCTTAGCTTGATGCAAAACTCCCATTTCTAGCTCTTTTTCAATTGCGGTTGTCGAAACAAAAGCTGCCCCTAAGCCGGACTGCACTGCATTTTTAATTGCTTCAATCGAATTAAGCTCCATTTCAATCTTCAGCCGCCTAGGATCGATTTCGTAACGAGAGAGAACTTTATCAATTACCTTACGAATTGTGGATTGAGAATCTAAAGTAATAAAGTTGAGTTTATATAAATCCTCTTTTTGAATTGCCGTTTCTTGAGCCAAAACATGAGTAGAAGGCAAAATCAAAGCCAATTCATCATCTGCATAGGGAATAATATTCAATACGTCTTGTAATTCTGTTGGTACTTCTCCTCCAATAATTGCTAAATCTACTTGTCCGTTAGCTACCGCCCAAGAAGTACGACGGGTAGAATGAACCTGAAGTTGCACTGAAACATCAGCATATTTGTCGCGAAACAAACCAATCATGCGGGGAATTAAATATGTTCCCGTAGTTTGAGATGCGCCCACAATTAAAGTGCCACCCTGGAGATTTTGTAAATCTTCGATCGCTCGGCAGGTTTCTTGACACAGAGAAATAACTCTTTCTCCGTAGCTTAGTAATAAATGTCCTGCTTCGGTTAGTTGCGCCCTGCGCCCACCACGATCAAATAAAGGTACATTTAACTGTTTTTCTAAATTTTGTACTTGAAGACTGACAGCGGGTTGAGAGACATAAAGGCTATCAGCCGCTCGTTTAAAGCTCCCCTCGGTAGAGATCGCTTTGAGTATACGAAGTTGATCCAAAGTAAAAGGAATATCAGACATAAAATTCCAGAGAAAGTTTTATTAAATTAGTTAGCTATCAGTGTCCTATTTAAACGTATTATTAATACTGCTTAACCTCTAATAATTTTCGTGTTCTTTATTTGCACACTAGCATGATTGTGGTAGCTAATTAACTTCTAATTATTGCTAATATCGAAATTGATTAATAATACCTATATGATTATCTCTATGACCAATATCAGCTGGCTGACACAGAGCCACTTAATTATCTTGGGACTATTGCTAGGTTTTGCGATCGCTCACAGTGGTTTAGCGGCTTTGCGCCCTTGGGCAGAAACTAAAATTGGGGCTAGATTATACCGAGTTATTTTTGCCTTGGTGAGTATTCCCTTTGCTACCATTTTAATTATTTATTTCTTTAATCATCGCTATGATGGACTGCAATTATGGCAGGTACAGGGAATACCAGGAATTAAATCCTTTGTCTGGATTTTATCAGCTATTTCCTTCTTATTTCTTTACCCGGCAACTTTTAACTTATTAGAAATTGCCGCCATCCAAAAACCTCAAGTATATCTGTTTGAAACAGGAATTATTCGCATTACCCGTCACCCGCAAATGGTAGGACAAGTGATTTGGTGTATTGCCCATACTCTCTGGTTGGGTACAACTTTTACTCTGGTAACTTCCTTGGGATTAATTACCCATCACTTATTTGCCGTGTGGCATGGCGATCGCCGCTTAGCCAAAAAATATGGCGATGCCTTTGAAAAAGTAAAAGCCCGCACCTCTGTTATTCCCTTTTTAGCAGTGATTGATGGTCGTCAAACTCTCAAATGGCAAGAGTTTCTTCGCCCTGCTTATGTGGGGGTTGCTGCTTTTGTGATGTTGTTTTGGTGGGGACATCCGTGGTTAATGCAAGTAACCTCCAGAGTATATTGGTAAACTTATTTAAGTAGTATCTTTTCAGGTGATCCCGATTAGATGTAGCATAATTGCAAGTATCTAAATCAATTTTTAAAAACGTATCTAAATTTATGCCATCCGTAGTTAATGAAATCAATTTTCAGCGAGAAGTATTAGAAGCTTGCCGCCCAGTTTTGGTGCATTTTTGGACTCCTTGGTGTGGCTTGTGTCGGCTAATTCCCCCGATGCTAGAAAAAATGCAGGGAGACAGCGATGAACTAATTAAATTAGTTTCGATTAATGCTGACGAAAATTTTAAATTAGCCAATTTCTATCGTCTGAAAAACTTACCTACTATCATGCTGTTTCACAATGGCAAATTAATAGAGAAGCTAGATAACTTCGATAGTCGCGATCGCCTTTATACGGGTCTAGAAAGGCTAATGAACAACACTTTATCTCTACAAGGATGAAGGATTTTAGAAAGGGGCAGTAATATCTTAGCCGTTAATCAAAGAGATTCAACTGTACTTTACGTGACTTGAGTGTCTCGATTAGTCCAAAAAACTCTATCATTTTCCCAAAAGATTGAAAATCATCTTGGAACGATTTGGTATTTTGTTCACTAGAACTAGCTTGAAAATAGAATCTAAAACAACGTAAATTCGTTACTTCTTCTATTTTCATCCCTGGGTTGTGAACGGCACGCTCATGGCATCTCTTGCATCCTTACATCTTTAGGACTACCGAAATTTTAGAGAATTCTCAGTTAATAGTTAGTTTTTTTTCAGCTATGGCAACGACTATAGAAATTGAATGAAAAAATTAATATCTAGGACTTACGCATTGACAAAAAAAGCTAACTATGGAGTGTTAGTACCATAAGTAGAGTTTAGATTTTCTAAAATGTACTCACGCACAACATTTGTAAATAGATTTCTTTGTACTTCGTACCAATTAGCAATTGTCCTTTGAGAACGCATTAACTCCAAACGAACAAATGCTTGAAGAGAGCAAAATATATGTGTTTTAATCGCCTCGCTATTTCTGACCATAAAACGACAAATGCCACACACTTGTTTGATTGCTCGATGAAATGCTTCGATTCCCCAATGAGTATCATGAATTGTGATGAATTCACTTCTGGAGATCGTCTTGAGTTTCTCATCATTTGGTAGATAGAAAATATAGTGTCTAGAGTCTTCTTTTTTAAAGTCTTTCCTAAACAGTTTGATAAATCCAAATTCTTTGAGATGAGTTATTAATCCTTCGTCGTCAATCTCTAGATTGCCTACTTGAGAATATTTTCCTGGTTCATTGGAGACAGTTCTATTTTTCTCAATCCCAAATAAAAAACCCAATTTCTGGTTTCTGAGAAATTTTAGGTTGGTTACGGATGAGTACCAACTATCTCCTGTTACTATTCTTGGTTTTAAACCCCAAGTAATCACTTCCAGCAACATTTCTCGGAAATAATCGTTTTTAGTTTTCTCTTCCCTTTTATCGTATATTCTATAATTTATTGGGACTGAATTCCCCTGAATATCACTGTAATAAAGGGTTATCAAGTTTAATCCTTTGATACTTTTATGGTATTTTCCTGACCAAAAATATCCAATTAATTCAGCAGATTTAGGGTCACTATATAGTTTTTCTACAACTGTATCGTCAACGCTTAAAATTCCCCCTCTCAAGTTGATTATGTTCTTGACTCTGTCGAATAAATCTTGCGGTTCGTATCTTTCTCTTAATAAAAAGCGGTTCACACTATCGTGAGAAATATCTCCTAAGATTTCTGCTAATCTACTACATCCTCCGTGTTTTGGTTCTGACAATAAAAATAGAGTGTAATGTTCCAGATTGCATTGTGCGGTAGAGGGTTTACTGATTTTTCTAATAGTCCGATACCTAGCAAGTAGACGACATCTGTTTTTAATACATTATTTTATCATCCTGTCAATGCGTAAGTCCTAAATCCTTATCTTTCAGACGAATTACTTACATCTGAAATAACATCATGACAACAACAGGATTAGGTATTAAGCGCGTTTTTATCTGTGGTTCGGCTTTGACAGGATAGCCAGATCATCAAAATCTTCAGTCAGCCAAGTTTATTAAAACTACCAAAACTCTTCCCCAGTATCGCCTTAATGCAGCAGAAAATGGCTGGCATCCCGCTATTTATGCCATAGAAACAGGGGGAATTATAGCATTACGTATTTAGGTTAGGACACTCTTTAAAATTGCTACTTGCTACTTGCTACTTGTGAGACAGTTGCGGTGGACGGGTTCCCCGGCATAAGCAAACTGTCGAACCCGAAGGGCTACTTGCTACTTGCTACTTACGAGCTAATAGCTTTTCTGTCCTAATCAATCAACGTACTGCGATAGGTTTGACCCTGGTGCTTAGTAATGGCGTAATGAAATAAGCTAAATGTTTCAACCAGATCTAACTCGTGGCGAAACACTAATCATGGCGCAAGTTTATGGCTATTGCAAACCTATCAAGTAGGCGGTTGGGATGAAGATATCGAACCCATTGCACCTAGTAAACTATGGATTTAATAGCGATCAATAGTTATTAAACTACGTGATTTTTACCATGACATTATTGTTATGTCCATCCTAGAATTCTAGAATAACTATAGATAAAATATATAAATAATGAAAAGCATTGATATTTTAATTGTTGAAGATGAATTATTAATTGCTGAAAATTTAGCAATGAAGCTAGAAGCATTAGAATACAATGTTACTGATATTGTTTCTTCTGGTAAAGCTGCCATCAAAAAAGTAAATTCTCAAAATCCTAGTTTGATTTTGATGGATATTGCTATTAAAGGAGATATAGATGGAATTCAAACAGCTAAAGCAATTAGGTTAACCCATGATATACCAATTATTTTCTTAACAGCCTATGCTGACGATAAAACTTTAGAACGGGCAAGTAAAACTGGTTGCTATGGATATATTTTAAAACCATTTAAAGATCGCGAATTACACGCAGCCATCAAAATGGCGCTCAATAAACATCAGGAACAAAATACAATTCAGCAATCATTACAAGCAAAAATCGAACATTATGCATCCCAATGTAGTCCTAAAAATATTGACCAGTTAACTCAATTACCTAATCGTTTAGCTTTACAAGATTTATTTGAATATATATTATCTGAATGTGATGATGATTTTGCCAATCAATCGACAGAAATTAATCAGCAATCAAACTCAAGCAAAATAAATCAAGATTTACTTGGAGTTTTTTATTTTGAGATAGATAGATTTAAACGAATATTTAACTCTTTAAACAACGAAAACCGTGATTTATTAATTACAGTGATTGCTGAATGTATAGCCAACACCCTGGCTGAATACTATGGTGCTACTGCAACTATTAAATTACAAAATAGTGAATTTGCGATCTTAGTAGCAGGAATCAAGCAGCAAAAAGAAGCTAAAAAGATTGCCGAACAGATTTTGAGTCAATTTCGTAAGTCTTTTATCATCAACGATTTAGAATTTTTCTTGACTGCTAGCATTGGTATTGCTTTTTATCCCTTCAATGATACTGACGCAGAGCAATTATTAAGACAAGCTCAACAGGCGATGCATTATGCTCAGGAACAGGGAGGAGATCAATGCAAAGCTTACAGTTCATCATTACAGTTAATCAGTTCAATAGCAAATAACAATTTATCGATTGAAACTGATTTACACTATGCCATAGACCGTAAAGAACTAGAGCTTTATTACCAACCAAAAATTGAGCTAAAAACAGGTAGCATTGTTGGCGTAGAGGCTTTAGTTCGTTGGAATCACCCTAAATTGGGCTTGGTGATGCCCGACCAATTTATTCCCATAGCAGAACAAAGCAGCTTAATTGAATCTATTGGTGAATGGGTTTTGGAAACTGCCTGTAAACAAACTCAAGCTTGGCACAAATCTGGATTTAACGATTTCACTATTGCCGTCAATTTATCTGGACGGCAGTTTAAACAATTAGATCTTTTTCATAAGCTGACACAAATACTTTTCGACTCTGCTCTTAAACCGCAATTTCTAGAATTAGAGTTGACTGAAAAGATTCTAGTAGAAAACGAGAAACTGAATATACAGAGACTAAATTTTCTAAAAAAGCTAGATATACAAATTTCTTTGGATGACTTTGGTACTGGATATTCATCGTTAGGTTATCTACAGCAATTCCCCTTTGACGTTTTAAAAATAGATCGCTGCTTCGTTAGCAAAATCGAGCCAAATTCCAAAAATGCAGTGATTACAAAGTCCATTATTGAAATGGCTCATCAATTGGATTTAAAAGTAGTTGCTGAAGGAGTAGAAACCAAATCTGAACTGGCATTTCTTGTCGATTGTAGATGCGATCAAGTTCAAGGATATCTGTTTAGTCGTCCATTACCAGTCAAAGAATTTGAGCAGTTATTATTCAGCAACCAACGCTTCGAGATGATCAATTCAGAACTACTAACAGTAGATCTTTAATTATTTAATACTCATCATTAATACTTATCTCAAAATTGTGATGATATTGCAATGAAAACTAAATTGAGATCGCCTTACAAAGCGATCGAAGTCCAATCTTACACTCAAAAATTATCATGCCAACTTTTGATATTCCTGGGAACTATAGCCACTATCTCTTTGGCTATTTCTTCTGGTTTGGCTGAGAAAAATATTCTATCTAATCCATCAACAGTAACAAGTCAGCAGACAAATTCTATCCACTCCAATTCAGAAATAAAAACTGTCAAGGTTGGGGTGATGGCAATTAGGGGAGTGGAAAAAACACGGCAAAAATGGCAGCCTACCCTTGATTATTTAAGCCAAAATATTCCTGGCTATAACTTTCAACTAGTACCTTTAAAATTTGACAATATTGAAGAATTAATTACCAATAAACAAGTAGATTTTGTTTTGCCCAATCCAGGGATGTATGTAGAGTTGGAATGGATATATGGAGTTAGACGCATCGCTACTTTACAAAACCTACACTTGGGCAAGCCCTACACTCAATTTGGCGCGGTAATTTTTCGCCGTAAAGATCGCACCGATATTCAAGAACTAAAAGATTTGAAAGGCAAAAGGTTTATGGCTGTCAGCAAAATTGCCTTTGGCGGTTGGCAGATAGCGTGTGAAACTCTAGAAAAAGCAGGAATTAAATCCCCTCGTCATTTTAAAGAAATTAAATTTGGTGGTAGCCATGATGCCGTAGTCTATGCTGTATCGGATGGTACGGTCGATGCGGGAACCGTCCGCACCGATACTTTAGAGCGTATGGCTCAAGAAGGCAAAATTAATCTCGATGATTTTGTCATTCTCAATTCACAAGAACAACATAGGGAAAAATTTCCCTTTGCCCTCAGTACTCAGCTTTATCCCGAATGGCCTTTTGCTATGTTGCCTCATACTAATGTGGAACTAGCGGAAAAAGTAGCGATCGCTTTAATTGAAATGCCTCCTAATACTCCCGCAGCAATAGCAGGTAAATATCAAGGCTGGACGATACCTGCAAACTATCAATCCGTTCACGATACTCTCCGACATCTGCGGGTTCGTCCCTATGAGGATTGGGGAAGAGTAACTTGGGGAGAAGCTATTTATCAATATCGTTATTGGCTGGGATTTTCAAGTTTGGCGATTTTTGGTCTTACCTATGGTGCTGTTTATTCAATTCAACGCAAGCGTAATGAAACTACTTTATTGCAAACACAAGAAGAGTTAAGAACATCCAAACAGCTGTTACAGCTAGTCATGGATAATATCCCTCAGTTAATTTTCTGGAAAGATCAGAACTCTGTATATTTGGGTTGTAATCAAAACTTTGCCACCGTAGCAGGCATAGACCATCCAGAGATGATCGTAAATAAAACAGATTACGATTTACCCTGGAAGCAAGAAGAGTCTGACTTCTTTCGAGAATGCGATCGCAGGGTAATGGAATCAAATACCGCTGAATTAGGTATTATAGAACCCCAATTACAGGCAGACGGCAAAGAAGCTTGGCTAGAAACTAATAAAATTCCGCTCCATGATGCGGAAGGAAAGGTAATTGGCATTTTAG
>JASJDX010000161.1 GCA_030064975.1 Pleurocapsa sp. MO_192.B19 | reverse complement strand
ACTAGAAAGAGCGATCGCTCTACCAGCTTGATTCAATTCTTCGATTAGCTTCTGGGTTTGAGGTTGTGCCGCTACTGCCGATGAATCGGTTAGTTCTTCTGGTAATGGTAATAACCTGGCTGCTGCTTCAATTCTTTTATTTAACTCATTAGTAATCCAATCTCGCTCTTCAGTTACTTCTAATTCTTCGGTATTCGAGAGAGCAATTTTTTCCTGCTGTCGCTCGCACCGCGCAATTAGTTGAGCTTTAATAGACTCACCCCATAGTTGTTCTGACTGTTTTGCCCTCTGCTTATCTTGTTTAGAAACAGGTATTTTCAACTTATAAGGAAATAAGGCTTCTCTGCCATTACCATAGGCTGGAGAGGTAATGACGCATTTTCCTTCGGGAAAGCGAAGAATCTCATCAGCAGTTATTAGGGGTTTTTTGTGGATTTGTTCGCTCCAGTTAACCGAGCGAGAGCCATGTCTGCCGATCGATCTACCTGTAGAACGGTTTTTAAGTAGAACTTCAGTTTCTCCATAACGCTTAGAGTAACTATCGGCTGTTTCTACATCCCCTGGATTAAATAATACGTGAGTTGAGAGGGCAGAAGCGATCGCTTTTCCTTTTTGATTTCCGTAGGTTTCATAGAGTTGATTGAGGCTCTGAATGCCAATTATCGGTACTCCGCCGTTACTGCGATATTCATTAACGTAGTTTACCGTGCGGTCTAGGTAAATTGAGGGGAATTCATCGAGGGAGTAAACATAAGGGCAATCTCTTTTTTCTGCTAGGTTTTCTACCAGACATAAATGGATATTGGTTGCTAACAAGGGAGCGAGGATCGATCTGCGCTTGTCATCCAGTTTGAATATTGTTAGCTGCTTCCTCTTCTGCTTGAGGGGAATGGTACTCTTGCCAATAAAGGCTCGCAGCAAATCTTTCTGGATAAAGGCACTGTAAGTAGTCTCGGCAGTTGCTTTAATACCCGCTACCGTTTTTTCGGCATCCTTACTGGATAGAAATGTAGCAAAGGTAGCAGCAATCCAGGGGTCTAAACGATGTTCATCTTCTCGGTACACGGCATACTCTAATCTCTGAATGAATTGAGGTAAGCGAGCCAGGGCATAAACCATTGCTAAGTCGGAATATTCACTCGATTTGGCTAGCTGTAACAATCCTTTGGCTAGCATTGCTCCATTCTGTTGAAAGAAAGAGTCTCCCTTACTGTTTTTGACCCCTGGGGAATTTTGGATAATTATCTGTCCGATTTCCCCTGCCATCGTGGCATCCTGGGGACTGTCCATAAAGTCGAGGGGATTGATTACGCCACTGTAGGGTTCTCCTGGAGCAAATACTCGGACGCTATAACCGTAGCGAGTAGCTAAAGCTGCGTGTAACTCCATCTGGTCGCCCTTTTTATCGTAGATCGCGACGGGCAATCCCTGTTGGTAAGAACTTTCTAGCAGGCGATCGATTACTGAAAAGGTTTTACCAGAACCAGGTGCGCCGATGACTAAAATGCCCCGTTCGGCATGGGGAAACCAAACAGTCGGAGAAGCTCCTAACATCGTCTGCCAACTCGCACTGATTCCCCTTAACTTTCCTTTGAACCAATAATTGGGAGTACCAGTCCAAAGAGTACAGGGTTGGCATTGACCTTGTTTGACGCTTCCTATCTGCTTAATAGCCTTTTTAGTCGCCTGTAGCTTGTCACCATTGTTGGCAAACCTACCGCTAGTTATTTTATTTTTCCTCTTACCTAAGAATAGAGATACAACTAACAAGCCAGCTAAGATACCCAACATTGTTAATGTATCTGGATTATTTAATACAGTTAAAACTTCATTAAAACTATTAGAGGTAGTTGCCGTTTTAGTCAAGGCAGTAGCCTTGGAAGGCAGAGGGCGCAAAGGCGTTTCGGTTCGCCGCATGCAGGCAGAAGGCAGAAGTTTTTCTTCCTGCATAACAGCACAAGTTTCGTCACTTGTGACAATTTCTGCTGAGAGAAATCGAACAGAGGGTTGACTAACAATTGAATTACCCTCTGCCCTCTGCCTTATTTCTTCTGCCTTCGAGCGAAGCGAGTTGACAGTAGTTTGCTTATTAAAATATCTCATTTTTTATAGTTTACAAAATTCTATTCCCTACACCCTACACCCCAAACCCAACTCCCTATTTTCAAAGAAATATCATAGTTACCAACCGATTACCAAAAACAGGCTATCGCCTTTTTAACTCAGTAAATTTAGGCTATTTTTAGGTAAGAAAATGGTTGAACCTAAAACCAACAAAAGTAAAAAAGCTGCAATTGATTCTGAGTTGGAAATTGATGAAGAATTACTAGATGCTAAATACAATGAAGCTCGTCCCCCTTCTCTACCCTATGGCATCGTAATTAACGATCGCCCAGCAGGGATTTTAATTCCAGAAGATCAGTTAGAAAGAGCTAATTGGTATCAAAATAATATTGAATTAACTACAGTCGATTTAACCGAACCAGTAACGGGGTTACTATTAGACCAAGTTCGTTTATTGGTATTAGCAACTACTCCTGAATACGTGCGTTGGAAAAACGATGAAGATAACCTGGGTGAGAAGGCTGGTACTTTAGTCGCTCTTTATGAAGAATATCGCTCTAAACTCAATAAGAAAACTCAGGATGTTTGCTCCAAACACGCCATGATCTTTCTGGACAAAAACAATCAACCTCTACATGAAATTCCCATTGTCGTTACCTTCAAAAATGTCGCTTTGTGGTCGTTTAAATCAGCCAAGGAAGAACATTATCGCCAGCTAGAAAAAGTCTTTGCCCAATATACCAATCGACCTTTTAGTAATAAAAACGACAAATGGCGTTCTTTGGGGGTACTTTACACCAAGTTTAAAGCAGTTAAAGAAGGCAAAGGTAGCAACAAATCTTTCTGTTGTAAAACCGATAAAATTGTCGAACCAACTATTAGTAATTTTCCCCGTCTCTTCTTAGGTAGACCCGAACGCAAACAGCAAGTATGGCAGATACATGAAACCATCACTGGATTTGAATCTAGCGATAAACTGCTATCTTCTGGTGAGGAAGAATCTACCGTTGAAATATTACCTCCTGCTAGTAATCCTCAAACTCGGAAGATCGAACAGGTAGAAGAAGAGGACGAAGACGATTTTGAGTTAGATGAGGATGATTACCTCGATGATGATTTCGACTACTGAAAATTAAATTAAATACCTGGTTATACAAAAATAATGCTGTTTTTGGATTAATAATTAAGACCATAATTTCCAGATAATTCCAGTTATTAGTTGAAACAGAGAAGGTAGAGCTATTAATCCAATTACCCCCACTCTAAACCAATTAGCAAAAATTGCTAGTTTTCGCTCGGGTCGGGGGATGTTTTTCTTGTTTATGGTTTTCATCTTTAATTAAAACTTGAATTGTTATTTATAGATTAAAAGCAAACTAAGTCTTATTCAATTACTATATCTACCCGAACTGCTACTCAAAACTAATCATTTAATTTAACTAGCTTATTTCTTCAATTGTCATAAATAGCAGTCTAAATGAATAGCCAACAAATAGCGATCGCTCTTAATAAGGCAGAAGTTAAAGGGCAGAAGGCAGAGGGAAAATAGACTGAAAAAGATTTACGTATCCGATAATTATCTGAAACTTCTACTAAAGCTTGTAATCAAAAGATGAACAAAGAAAAAAACCTTCTGCCATCTGCCTCCTGCCATCTGCCTTCCAAGGCGAAAGCCTTGATCCGTAAATATCGCTCGCACGACGATAAAAAAGATAGTGCTGATGCTTTTTATAGCTGGAGAGAAACTGAAGTTTTACTCAAACGATATCGGTTAAAACAACCAGCACGAGTTAAATCTATTAGTGCCAAATATCACTTAATTACCAATGCCGAACAACTGAGAGAATTACTCAACCCTTTAATTGATACAATCGAGAGGTTTGGCATCGATACTGAAACCACTGGCTTAGACCCCCATACCAGTAAAGTCCGTTTGGTACAAATTGCCTTACCCAAGTATCCCGTTTTAGTAATCGATTTAGCTGCTATTGACCAAAATGGATTAACTCCCCTCAAACAACTCTTAGCTAGCAACTGTCTCAAAATCGGGCATAACTTAAAGTTCGATCTGATGATGCTGAAGAGTGCAGGGTTTAATCTCGAACCTCCTTATTTCGATACCTATCTCGGATACAAAGTTTTGACTGCGGGACTTAAAAGAAGTAGTACCCTAGAAACGTTAGTTCAAAAACTATTGCGAGTAAAACTGGATAAATCCGTTCAAACTAGCGATTTTAGTCGCAGTCTCAGCAAGGAACAGTTACAGTATGCTGCCAATGATGCTGCTGTTTTATTGCCCCTACATCGAAAACTGGCTCGCCACCTTACCAAAGCAAAACTCACCGCTACGGCTCAAACTGAGTTTGACTGTCTTAGAGCAGTGGCACAGATGGAACTTAATGGTGTTAGGTTAGATTTAGATAAGTGGCAGTTACTCAAACAAGATTTATTGCAACAACAAGCTCGTTTAGAAAAGAAATTACAGGCACATTTTGTTCCCTGCGATCGCTCGACTGACACTTTACTAACTGAGTTGAGTATCCGAGTTAATCTCTCTTCCCCCAAACAAGTAGTTACTGCGTTTAATCAATTGGGAATTGATGTTAGATCGACTAATGTTAGGGAGTTAATTCCTTTGGCACAAGACTATCCCGTCATTAGGTGGTTGCTTGAATATCGCAGTCTGACAACTAGAATTAATACCTTCTGTGTGGGTTTGCCTCAATTCATCCATCCTGTAACCGAGAGAATTCAAGGTCATTGGTGGCAAATGGGAGCGAGATCGGGTAGATTTAGCTGTCGAGAACCCAATCTTACCAATATTCCCCGCGATACCCAAACTAGGCAGTGCTTTACTGCTACCCCTGGTAACGTCATCATTAAAGCCGATTACAGCCAGATCGAACTGCGGTTAATGGCTAAAGCCAGTGGCGATTGCGCTCCGCGCACTGGCAAAGCCAATCGCCGTATGATTGCAGCCTATCGTAATGGAGAAGACCTACACAAGCTAACCGCCTCATTTTTATTCGAGCGCGCAATTGAAGAAATTGAAGACGATGAGCGTAAGTTGGGAAAAATCGTCAATTTTGGACTGATTTACGGCATGGGAGTAGCCAAGTTCTGTTTGACTACTGCTAAAAAACATCACATTTATCTATCTAAATTAGAAGCCTGTCAGTTTCGCCACAAGTTTTTCCTGCTCTATCAGGGAGTAGCAGCCTATCATCAGCGAATTCGACGGGAATGGCAAGCAGGTTCTAGGGTTAGTTACAGTCTCGACGGTAGGCGTAGAGTTTGGAGCAAACGCGCTAAACCAACTCTCAATGAACTACTCAATCATCCCATCCAGGGAACAAATGCCACTATTATCAAACGCGCGATCGCTCTATTGGATTCTACTTTGTTGTCACAAGTCCCCCAGGTTAAGTTAATTCTGGTAGTGCACGATGAAATTGTCCTGGAAGTACCTCACTCTTTAGCTGATAGAGTAGCTCGATGTTTGTCCGATTGTGCTGTTCGTGCCGCCAAACCCATTCTCGCTCCGATTCCTGTAGAAGTTGAGGTAAGGATTTTAGATAGTTGGGGAGGCTAAATATCCAAACGCCAAGCTCAAAATATTCAACATATGGTTATCCCTGAGTAATTACGATCGATTTCCCCAAGCGCGATCGCCCGTGATGTTACTTATCGATCTCCAATTGATTCTGTCAAGGAGTCCCAAAACCTCCTAGAAAGGACTGATTAGAACTATTAGCAGCTTGACTTACTTGGATAACAGACTGAGAAAAAACTTGAAAAGCCTGACGAATTTCTGATTCGCTATTACCAGGGGTGAGAATCCATTCGTCCCGAATTCCCATGGCTTGAAAAACTTGGCGAAAGTTAGTATAGCCATCATCAATACCCATTGCCGCAATAATGTGATTTTCTGCTCTCAACATATCTCGAACCACAGCAGCAACGTCTTGGGCATTAGCTCGGCGAGAACCTTCATCGCTACCATCGGTAATAATTAGAGTAATGGTGCGGACAGGAACGCCATTATCGGCAAACTCTTGGGATTTAGCTAGGACTGTACCCAGCAAAACTAGAGTTTGGTCGTACAGGGGAGTTCCTAGATTAGGATTATAGTTTTTGGTATCCATCCTGATAGCTTGGGAGAGAGGACGGTAGGGGAATAGTACAAAGCCATTGAGATAGCGAGTGTGAATCAGGATATTGTCCTGTTGAGGAGAGTCGTTGAGGGCATCCAATACGGAGTTGTGTCCTCCACGAACAGCTTGGGTATTGCCACTAAAACGAATCGAACCAGAATCGTCAGGCATAATCGTTACTAGTATTACTTCACTGGCAGTAACATCATCTACGTTGACACCCAAGCCAGCTTGAATTTGCGCCCCAAGATCGATGACGTTGAGAGCTTGCATCGAGGCTTGAGAGAGTAAACCTTCATCTTGGGCAGCTTGGAATAAATTATTAAGGTTGGGAGTAGAATTATTATTCATAGTTAGTGTTTCAGAAAGTAAAATTATGGATAGTTAAATTTAGAGAGTAATACCAGACCAGGTATCAATGGGTTCGGTCGATTTAACCAGATGCATTCCTGCATCGGCAAAACGTTGGAAAGCAGCATTGGCTTGAGCGGTAAAGTCAACTACTCCTGAAACCACCACAGGAGAAGTGCAATCTTCTAAGAGATAGACTTTCTGAGCTAGTTTGGGGTCTTGAGCTTGAATTTCTCCTAATAAGTCGTCAATAGTCCAGGCAACGCAGTGGCTTTTAGCTTGACCCGCAATAATTACCACATCGAACTCCAGTAACTTTTGAATAAAGCGAGTATTTTTCTGGGCAATAGGACGACCATCCGCTCCTTCGAGGACTTCTGGACGCAGCACGGAATAGTTTTCGGTCAGGGGATTGCCGCCTTTGATTTCAAAGCGAGTTTGGCTATTACGGGCTAGATTGTGGAAAAATAGGGCTTCTTCTACTCCAGAAACTAAAGCATGACCGATTCCCCCCAGTAGAGCGTGATAGGGCCAGACAGTGAGGGGATATTTGCCATCATCGGTGAGTTTTTGGACATAGTGTAAGGCGTGTTTTTGTAAAGCCAGATAATTGCCATTAGCCAAGCTATAGGCTATGGCGTGATTTACTTGCCAAACCCCCTGTTGGACATCTGAGAGAGTAATGGTAGTAGCAGCAGGAATGGGGTGTTCGCCGCGATCGTTTATCCAAAATACGGGATGAAAGATTTGCACTGCGGTATGGGTATCCATCGTCGGGGCAATTTCCGTAATTAAGCCTAAATTGCGATAGATGAATTCACACAAACGGACATTGTCATCAATAGCACCCCTACCAGAACTACCGGCGACAAACAGTTCAAATTCAGGCAGACAAAAGGTGTTCTGGACATCAATTGCCATCAAACAAATACGAGTTTTGTCCTTGGCAGCAGGTTGGAGACGATGTTTTTTAGCCCAGTCTTTGGCTTCTTCTGCTCTTTGTTGGTAAGGCACTCGCCACACTGTTTCTAATTTTTTAGGGTCAAAGTGAGGTGGAAGGGGTAGTTGAGTTATAGTTTGATTAATCATAGTTTTATTGTTGGTTATTATTGAAGGAGGCAGTAGGCAGAGGGCAGAAGTTTTAGCTATCGCTAGAAAAAGCCCATTGTCTTCGGAGCCAAGCAAGATCATTGCTCTAGAAATTGAAATCTTAGAATCAGTTGAACATTAGCTAATTTGTAGTAAATACGTCTAGTGTGAATTAAAAGATCAAGTGATTTGCTTAAAAGCTGTAAGCTATAAGCCATAAGCTATAAGCTTTTTAGATTCTCTTTTTAGTCTTCTATATACTCCACTGACGGCACAATCTGACCAGAAAAGTGCATCAGTTATATTTAAATTCAGATTCGTATAGCACGTCTTAACCAGTAGATTTTTAAAGCTAAAAGCTAAAAGCTAAGAGCTTAAAAACGTTTAATATCAACGAAGCTAATTCACACCAAGCGTAGTAAATAGATTTCTTGTGGCTTAATTACATAAAGTCCTTGAGGGGCTGCTATTAAGCGACAACTAGAATCGACAAAGGGTTCGGTATCGGGAAACTCTTTAGTAATAACAATTTGATCGTTTTGAGTTTCGACGCGGACAATTCCTTCATCGGTAGCAGTCAGCAAAAAATTACCCACAGCACATTTGCCATACAAATTGGTCAGCCAAGAATTTTCATTCGGTCGTTCTTGAGTAGTGGCTACTATTGCCCCATCCGATCGAATCACTGCACAGTGATGAAAGATTTGACCTTGCTCTTGAGTAGCCCAGAAAAACCAGCCAAGTTCAGTACTAAAGACACAAGTAGCATCCAGAAGTTGACCCGACCAACGGGGGAGTTTCACTCGGTCATTAATGCCTCGATGTCGAACATCAAAGACAAAAGCAACATGAAGATTACTAGCACTGTAATAACCGAAGCCAAAATGAGAGCCAACCCAGAATTGAGTTTGTCCTGCTAAGACATCACCAATATATTCTGCTCCTAATGTGCCATCTCGTAATAACTGACCGTTATGCAGCCAGTAAAGGCTAGATTGAGTGGTAGCAAATTGAGCAATTTGGTTATAGCTATCAATAGCCAGATGATTTGGCGCACCGCGAAGCGGATCTCTTCGAGATCGCTTCGAGCTGAAGGTAATCAGTCGCTCTTGTTTGCCGATTAAGGTAGCTCGACCCTGAAATTGACAACGGAGGTAAGGGTCTAGTTCGCCACTTAAGATAATAGAATCATCTTCTCGTTTGTAATTGCCTCGTTCGTGATAGAGCCATTGCAAAGATGAGTCCGCAAAGTTAGCTGCTAGAATCAAACCCGACGTGGTAAAAATTGGTTTTACCGTTACCTTACCCTGCACGACGATAATTGACACAGTGGTAACACAATCGGGACAGCTAGAGCGAGCATATTCTCGACCGCAGTTACTACAAGTTTGCCAGTGCAAATTGTCTAAAAGATAACGGGGAAATTCCTGCCGTAGATCTTGCTCAAATACCTGGGCAAAGTAATGCAGTAGCTCGTCTGGTAACACCTGGTAGGGAATCGCCGGTTTGGGGTATTTCACCTCGGGATGAAATACAGTAATCCGCTTTAAAGGTCGCCTATCTTGGGGTATACGCCGAGACGGGTCTTGAGGTCGATAAACACCACCATAGGGAGAAACTAAGAGCAGACATTGCATCAACATGACACTATAGGCATACCAGTCAGAGTCTGTTGAATGGGGCTTTTGTAAGCTTAGTTGATTCCCTTGAGGGTCACACAACAGAGGATCTACAAACCTAGCGGTGAACACTGGACAAGGAAAAGAACCATATTGAAAGGAATCAGCATCAATTAAATAGGCTTTTGTTCCTTTTACTAGGACATTCAGATCGTTGAAATCGCCAATTACCACTTGCGCTAAGTGGAGTTGGGCAACTGTATCATGTAAGTCCTGGAAGATTTGCACCACAGTTTGATTAGAAATACCAACCTGGCGAAAACTACCCTGGCTATACTTGTTGAGAACTTCTGTTCCCGTTAGTAATTGCATCGTATAGCCGAGAATAGTTTGACCAGAGCGGTCAGTGACTAATTCTTGAGGCTGAATTACCCGATTGGGTAAATGGGTGGGAAACTGACGTAACTTGTGTTGGTGTTGTGCCAAACGAACTTTGGCTGCTTGTTGTTGCTGGGGAAATTGTTGATAGTCGGGATGATTTGCAGACTTAAATAACTTAAGTGCTTTGTCTCCACCAAGATTAAACACCTCCGCCTCTCCACCCTTACCTATTGCTTGATTCGGTTTTAAATGAATCTTTTTTCCTCGAACATAAACATTCATGGTTATTGAATTGGGATATTAAAGAATTGAGATGGCATCACTAAAATGAGCGACGACGTCGAAGTACTACTAAAGTTGTGTCATCGGATAATAAACCTACTTGTTTGTCAAGCTGTTGTTTTTGACTGTCGAACTTAGTTACCTCTCGATTAATTAGAGATAAACGACGACGAACTTGGTCTGGGTTAGTAAAATAGCGATCTTGTCGCCAAAATTGGTCGATCGAACCTACTAACTCCTGTTTACCAGGTAACTGTTGTTGAGCCGCTTTAATAAGATCTCTGACACCATCAGTACCAATCAAAATCGATTCCACTTCTTCAAGAGGCGGTAACGAATGTACTTGGAATAACAAATCCTGACGGGGAACTTCACAACTAAGACCATAAGCCAAATAAGGAGGGGCGTTATTTGTCCAACAACCCAGATCGAGTTCTCGACCGTTAATGACGATCACTCCATCTCCTAGGGAAAAAACTAAGAGGTCAGTGGAAGTAATTACAACGCCAATAATAGTAAAGAGAAAATAATCCTTTAGAGTCTGTAACCAATTTCCGCCCATTGCCTCGATCGAGCTCTTAATTTCACTGAGTAAGTCTTGATGGACTTGCTCTAATAGTTCTCGGGGTATACTTTGATTTTCTTGGATCGACTGGCTCGATAAAGCTTTAGCCAGCCTATCAACTAGCAACCTCGCACCGATTTGCGCCCCCACTTCACTATGTAGACCACTGCTACAGCCATCACAAACAACGGCGATAGTAAACTGCTCATTACTCAAGGTGTGATAAGCATCTTGATTGTTTTTAGTTAATCGCAGATGTTCTCTACCTTGAATCGAGCCAACTGCTAGTTCAAACAGACTCTTCATTTCTTTATTGTGTATTTTATACACTAAGTCGATTATAGTGTTAATGTTACACTATGTCAAGAGATAAAAAAATCAAAGCTCTTGTTTTTTTGCCCATGTCTTACACTTACAAATTTCCTCGCCCTGCTCTTACTGTCGATTGTGTCGTCTTCGGTTTAGACGAGCAAGATAGCTTGAAGGTGATTCTCATTCAACGGAAACTGCCTCCCTTTCAGGGTCAATGGGCATTACCTGGAGGCTTTGTCCATCTGGATGAAACT
>JASJDX010000160.1 GCA_030064975.1 Pleurocapsa sp. MO_192.B19 | reverse complement strand
AATATCGTATTCTAGGTTCAATCGGCGATCGCGCTGACGAAGATAGTCATCAAATGAATCAGTGTCAATTTTTCCCTCGGACTGCCGCAGAATCATCTTCAGGGTTTCGGCGCGCTCGGGTTCGTGAGCAGCACGATAGCAGCGCGACAGCAAAGCATAAAGCGATGCCGTTCCCGACTTTGCCTGTCCCACACAGAATGCCTTAGTTTTTCTCTGCGAACTTTCGCGATCGCGTGTAAGTACCTCATCCATATTAATACCTGAGTAATGTCCTAGTTTGAAGTGACCATTGGTTAAATGCTAATTAGTTCATGCCAATGTATTTTGGTTCTGAAGCAATCCTGTAGATCCATAACTGAATTGCTGGATATTTGGTCAGGTCAAAACCACCTTCTTCTGCTACATGGGTATAGGCATATAAGGAAATATCGGCAGTGGTCAGATTATCGCCTGTTAAGTATTTAGATTTTTGTCGTATGGCTTCTGGGATCGCTTCTGCATCTGAGGGCTGATAATTCACCACGTAAATATTCATTTTGACGATATTTGCCATGGTTGCATCGACGCTTTCCAAAGCAGTTTGAAGATTACTGAATGTTTGTTTCAGTTGCCCTCGTAATTCACCATTACCAACTAAATTCTTGTGGCGATCTACTCCAACTTGTCCAGCTACATAGATAGTTTTGATGCCATTTTTTTCAATTACAGCTACTTGGGAGAAATAGTTACTCCAATCTGGCAAAGTTGCAGGAGTAAGATAGTATTTCTTCACAACACGATTCTCATTTTACAAATTTTCTTATCATCTTCAAGATTGCTACTCGCTCAATTTACTGCCGTTTTAAGTTGCCAATCGTATTCCATATAAATTGCTGTTTTTCTTGCGATTTCTCGACCTAAAAGTTGATCTACAACATATAAAGAGCCATCAATACCAGCCGATATCCCGCCCGTGGTCAGAATTTTACCCTGGTCAATATAGCGTTTTCGTTCGTTAACGATCGCAGTAGGAACTATTTGACGTAGCTCATCGTATGCCTCATGGTGGGTAGTTATTTCCAAACCATCCAGTAACCCTGCTTTAGCAAGAAGACGCGCCCCAGTACAGATTGACATCACTAACTCTGCGCGATCGCTCACTTGTTGAATCCAAGTAATTAGCCTCTGGTTATTCATCTGAGTGCGAGTACCCACACCCCCAGGTACGACTAAAATATCTGGATTGGGACAGTTGGAAATTTCATAGTTAGGAACTACTTGTAATCCATTAACTGCTTTAAATGTTCTTTGGGTTTCTGCTACCAAGAAAACATTAAACGGTTCGTAATTGTTCAATTCAGAAGTTACGGCAAAGACTTCAAATGGTCCGGCGAAATCGAGTACTTCTACATCATCAAAAATTAAAATTGCTAGATTACGTTTATTCATGAGATACCTCAACTATGTTGCTTAAATTTGAACTTGATGACAGCTACGAGCAAGATTGAATACTAAATTCTTCAAAGACAGTCACAAAGCCTTTTCCCTCTGGCGAGGCACACATTATTCCCACATCTACTGCTTCAGCTAAAGTCAAATAAGCCATTCTCAGCATGGTGTATTGCTGGCGGTCTAGAGAGTAATATATTTCTATCGCCGAACCTTTACGAATTATCCGCAGCCAAATCGCAGCAGGATTATCTGGTATTGCCACCATAGACCAATCAGAATAATCGCGAGTAACTACAGCACTAATTTGTTGCATCCTCTCAACTAATTCAATACCGCATTTGAGCCAATTTGCTTCATCCAAACGTACCATTAACCCTGCTTGGTCGTACAAATCTTGGTATTTACCGCTAATTTTTACTTCCGCTACAAAATCACCTTTAAACTGTTGATAGTAAAAATGCCCACTATCTCTTATATATCCATAGGAAGTCTTGCGCCAAAAATCTGTGTTCTGAGTCGAGGTGATTTCAATTGTGTTATTTTGAATATTCCATTTGGGGGGTTCATTGAGCCATTTCATATTTTTTTTCTCCTTTCTGTGACTGAACAATAGTGTGAATAGCTACCTAAATTTAGCGATCACCTGAGCGAATTTCAATCTAATTTTGTTTCGGGATTTTCTAGAGAATAATTCCTCTGTATGGATAATATTTAGATCGTTTTCTGGTCTTTAACACTTATATTCTCAAAGATTAAAATAAATGATATTTTGAGTTTAAGTTTTTGATTATTTTCTAATTTCAATCGCAGTCATTCATGTCCCCTCAAAAAATGCACCCTAACGAGGTAACCACCGACGTATTACTTGTGCGTCGCCTACTCACTTCACAGTTTCCTCAGTGGGCGAATCTAGCTATTAAACCCGTTGACTCTGCTGGTACAGACAACGCCATCTTCCGCTTAGGTAATGAGATGTCAGTGCGACTTCCTCGAATTGATTGGGCGCAGGGTCAAGTTGATAAGGAACACGAGTGGATGCCTCGCCTTGCCCCTCATCTACCACTTAGCATCCCTATCCCACTTGCCAAGGGTCAACCCGATCAAGGATACCCCTACAGTTGGTCTGTGTATCAATGGCTTGAAGGGGATAATGCCTCCATTGACCAGATTTTAGACCCATGCCAAACGGCGATTGAATTAGCGCAATTCATAACTGCTTTACAACAGCTCGATCCTACAGGTGGTCCCCTTGCAGAAGAGCATAATTTACGTGGTATGTCTTTGAAAAACCGAGATCGGATTACTCGTGAGTCGATTGCCAATTTGAGAGGGATAATCGATACTAATGCAGCATTAGCGGTCTGGGAAGAAGCACTTCAAGCATCTGAATGGAATCATAAACCTGTATGGTTTCACGGAGACTTGTTAATTGGAAATATACTGTTCGATCGAGGTCGCTTGAGCGCTGTTATCGACTTTGGGGGCTTAGGAGTAGGAGATCCAGCTTGTGACTTAATGATTGCATGGAGTCTTTTCTCTGGCGAGAGTCGAGATGTCTTCCGTAAGCAATTAAATGTTGATGATGCCACTTGGGTAAGAGGTCGAGGACAAGCTTTGTCTCAAGCAGTTATCTTCATCCCCTATTATTTAAATACTAACCCTGTCGGTGTAGGTTATGCCCGACAAATGATTAATGAAATTCTGGCTTAGACCTTTTCTTTGAACTTATCAAAAATGCACCGAAGGTTATGGATTTATTTGTATCTTCAAGTGCCTGCCGAACAAACGATAGAGAAAGAGCCTGGTCATCTTCCACAGAAGCAGCAAACATCAAAGGTTCTTTTTCGAGGGCTTCACGACGCAGCTTAATGAAAGCTTCTGCATCAGAAGGTATTAAGGTTCTAATTGAAATTCGAGCGTTCATAAATTACAACAACTTTACTATGACTGCACAACAGTTTAAATAGCTATCTACTTTTCAGCAAACTAACTAACTCTTGGATTGGTTGGTTACAGGCGATCGCCTGTCAACTTATATATTTCACTTTTCTTCGTTTACTCCTTGACTGCTGAAGAAATCTTGTAACGAAGACTCATCAACAATGTATGCCTTTTCTCCATCTCGTATTGCTCGTTTACCGTGCCGAGGAAAAATGCCGACATCAAAATGAACTTTCTCACCACCTACTAGATAAACAAGTTCTTCTTTAAATGGATTACGCAGATGATGGGGTGGCTGGGGTAATCCAAACCCCATAAAGTCTCCCGCTTCTACCTCATATTCACCCTCTCCAATTTCCGCAATACCGCGCCCTGAAAGAATATAGATCCACTCTTCCTCATTATGGTGTGCGTGGTAAATAAAAGACTCTTTCCCTGGTGGTACGCGAGCGAGGGAAACACCGATCCGCTTGAAACCAACATTATTTCCAAGGAGACGAAGATATATTTCTGAATTGGGATTGAGTGGATGGTGAAACTCGATCTCATTCAGCCTATTAATCTCTGCGGCTTTAATTAAAGTTTGTGGTTTTTCTGCCATGTTATATTAATCTCCCTAAAATCTTTTCAACATGAATTCTTGTCGTATCTAGGAAAGGCAGATCGGGATTGCAAGATTCTCTTAATATAAGTGGCAGTTCTGTTCCGCCCAAGATTAAACCTTGAATTCCTCGTTCTTGCTTGATTTTCGTCGCAATATTAAGCAAGCCATCTCTAGTTTTATCCAGAAATATTCCTTTTACAAGTTCATTCATGTATTTCTCATGAATATAGTCTCGATCTTTTTCCTCAGGTACTATCACTTCAATATTCTCTTTAGCGAATACCTTGTCATAGAAACCGCCCATCATCGTAAATTTGGTGCCAAACAAACCGACTTTTTGTATGCCAATCTCTCTCACTTTCTCACAGGTGACTTCAACAATACTAATCATGGGTAAGGGCGATGCCTTCTGGACTTCATCGAAGACAATATGCGGCGTATTTGATGCTAGTACCACAAAATCAGCCCCAGCCGTTGCTAGCTTATTAACTTCAGAGGTTAGATACCTTACGACTTCATTTAGCCTATTTTCTCCAATCAGATCGAGCATCTTTTTCATATTGATACTATTAATCACGATTTTAGGATAGTTACCGTTCTTTTCGCGATCGAGATAAGAGGAAACGATTAAACGATAGTATTCAATTGTCGATTCAGGAGCAATTCCTCCCACAATTCCAACGGTATTCATAGTTTCTCCAGTTATCTTTATCCGTTTCCCATACTTGCGCCTTCACTAATTGCATCTCTGTTTGAGGACGGCAATTTAAAAGCTGACGAAGTAGATCGCTTTTTAGTAACCTGGTCAGATAAATTTTGTGTATCGAAAACTGACAAGTCCGATTTTTTAAATCTTTGAGAACTCTTGACTAAAGAACAAAGTCCGCACATCTTTTCTTTCTCCCTAACTTTTCTGAATAATATAAAAATTGTTCATGATGTCATGGTCGAGTTGCTCGATTTCTATGCTTTTAAATCCAACTTCTCGTAGCATTTCTAGAGTTTTTTCTTCTCCCCACATCGTTCCCAATCCCATACCTCCTTCAGCCAGCGATACGGTCATGCAGTGCATACAGGAAACGGTGTAGAGTACAGGGGCTAGAGGATGGTCGAGATTATCGCCTACCTCGGTTTTGGCACGAATATCCTGCATCAAGTAGAATCCGTCAGGTTTTAATGCTTGATAAATATTTTTTAGAACTACATCGGGTTGAGCTTGGTCGTGAATCGCGTCAAAAGTAGTAATTAAATCGTACTGTTCGATTTCAGAGATAGTTGCAGCATCTTTAACTTCAAACTGAACGTTAGTTAGTTCTAATTGTTGGGCTTCGGTTCGAGCATTGGATATTCCTTCTGGGGAAAAATCATAGCCTTTGAATCGGCTATTGGGAAAAGCTTGTGCCATCTTGTTAAGAGCTTTTCCGCTACCGCAACCGACATCTAATACGGAAATACCGCTTTTGAGTGCATCAATTAATCCAGGGATTAGAGGTAAAATTGAATCGATTAAATGGGCAACGACAGTTTGACCGCTATCTTCTGCCATGATTTGATGAAATCTATTGAAATAGCGATAAGGTACACCACCTCCACGATGAAAACATTGGACAATCCGATCTTCGACGCTGCCTAATTGGGCTATATACTGAGCAAAAGTGGCAAGATTATCGGAAGATGCCGAGCGCGTGAGGAAGGCTGCGTGTTCTGGGGGTAGGTAATAGATTTTGTTCGCTCGATCGTAATCGACAAACCGACCAGTAACCATTATTGCCAACCATTCTCGAACATAACGTTCGTTTAAACCTGCTGCATCCGCTATTTGGTGGCTAGTAGAAGGGGGTAAATTTTCCATCGCATCCCATAACTTGGTGCGATGTCCGAGGGACATAGCTAAAGCGATCGCGCCACTATTGAGAATATCGAGTAACCGTTCGGCAAAGGCTTCGGCTTTATTTGTATCTAATTTGGTTGTGGTCATAATTGAATAATTTTGGAGCTAGATTGAATTTTGAGGCGTTGCTATCAAACTAAAAAGCGATCTTCTTTGAGATCCGCTTCGCGGTGCGAGAATTAGATTTGTTATGTCTTTAGTGAAGACTTCAATTTCTGCCATTGAATCGCTTTTCTTTCTATTCTTTTGACAAACTCATCTTTGCCATCCATGTAACCTTCAATATCTTCAGGATATTTTTGGGCTAATTCTTGTTTTAACTGACTATATTGTTCTGCCTCTTCAGGATGAGCAATCATATAGTCTCGAAATGCCAGATGACGTTCTATTTCTGGAGAACAAATTTCGTAGATGTGAACGTTATGAGTTCTAATACCTGCTGGAGCTTCTTTGCGGAAGTAGCGACGACCAACAAGTCCATATTCTCCCATTGCTTCATAGCCCAATGCTGCCATTGCTGGAGTTTGTTCTGTTACCAAATTAATATCCTTAACTTCTATTAAGAAATCTATAATTGGTTTGGCGTAAATATGGGGAATAGCAGTGCTACCAATATGATGAACAACTACTAGATTTGTGGCTAGAGCTTTTGCTATTTGCCCAGACTCAGCCTCAAATGCTTTTTTCCATTGCGGATTATAGGGGACAACTTCTACTAACATCTCGAGCAAGTTCAATTCGATCGGATTCAAGGGAAATCTTGAGGAGCGATCGCAGAGTACCGCCTTAAGCCTCTCCCCAAAGCTAGAAAAGGTTGAAGATCTCCACGAGAACCAATAGTAAAATGGTAAATTTCACGGTTTCTCACCTCAATTTTCTGGATAATTTCAATTTAATTTGGCTTCGGGAATTTCTAGGGAATAATTCTTTTGTCTAGTTAATCTTTTTAAGATAGATATCTCAGGGGGGCAGTTTAAGTTTTCCAGTTACTTCTGTAAGTTTTTGTGCGATCGCCAGTAACTCTAAATCTTGCCAGCGTTTACCAACGATCTGCACCCCAATGGGTAATCCATTTTTAGTTTGTCCAATGGGAATGACCACCACAGGATGTCCTGTCAGATTAAACAAAATAGACTTGTTGCGAAATAAATTTTGAATTTGAAAGCTTTAAAGTTTTTCGATGAAGCTTTGAGAAGAATATAACTTGATTTATGCTGCCTCCTCTAAATAAAAATTCCACAAACCACAAGCAGTTAACATTAGCTTATCGTCGAATTTAGTAACACGATTTCGATAGATATCCGAGGCTGCACGATATCTTTTGACTCCTGCAAAGGCATTCTCACATAGAACTCGTTCTTGAGATAGTTTTTTGTTTTCTTGTTTTTGTGTATCTGTTAATTTCCCTTTTTTTGGTTTTTTATGTGGCAGATGTATATTCACGTATTGTTTTTGAACTCCTTGAAACCCTAAATCTCCCAAAACAGGAATTGCATCTGGTATTCCTCCTATAATGTCTTCGCGATCGTGTATTTTTTTGTCATGGGTTTTACCTTTGGTACTCGGAGTTAACACTAAAATTCTTTTGTCTTTCGCCACTGCTGCCAGGTTTTTACTGGTGTGTCGTTTCTTTTTTCCTGAGTAATTCTCTTTCTGTCTATCTTTGTCTTTCGGGCGACAAATTGGTCTTTCTGTACCATCTACAATGACTTTTTTGACCTCAGGAAAATGTTCAATGAATTCATCAATGCTACTGAGCTTTCGTAGTGGAAGCACTTTTTTCTCTCCCAATGTCTTCTCTAAGATAGGTTGTAGTCGACATACCCATCGATATGCTTGGGAGCGGTCGAAATCGAATAAAACTGAAGCTAAGTCATAAGTGGGATAGCACTTTAAATAAAAGAGAATGTAGAATAATTTCTCTTTTATGGTTCTTAATTGAGCTTTACGCCCTGCTCCTCTTCTTCTTTTTCTGGCTTTTTCTTTTGTGCTAGATAAATAAACTAATTCAAACTTCACCAACAATTCCTCAAATGCTTTCTGGTTAAGTCCTGTTGTTGCTCTTAATAATCTGTCTTGCTGAAGTATTCTGTTGATGTTCAGCATTATCATTTTGCTGTAATTATTGTTTCCACATCTACATATTACCTATTTCGCAACAAGTCTAATAGTGTAAGCACCACAGGCAGTTATGTAAGGCAATTTAATCCCATTTACAGTAATCGGTTTTCCTTGAGGTTGATGGGGAAAGGCGGGGATAGTAGAGACAGGACAGATATAAGCATCCCATTCAGCTAGAAAACGATCCATTTGAGCGATAAAGCGATCGCGCTGAGTCAAAGCTTGCATATACTTGACAAAGTTAGCAGGGAATGATGTAAACAAGCCTCGTTCTACAGGACTATTTCGATACTGGCGAGCGACTTGATGTTTATAATATTGAGTCTTTAAAGTTAACCAGAGATTAGCCCAAGAAAAAGCGGGTTCTGCGGTTAATATTTCTGGAGACAAAAATCCGCCATAAGTTTCCCAAGCAGTATCAAAATCAAATTCTTGAGGGACTTGTTGTTCTATCTGGTATCCAGCATCAGCCAGTTGAGTTACAAAATTAGTTAAAGCCAAACTAATTTCGCGGTCTACCGTTAGATTTCCCAACTCAGAAGTCCAAGCAAGACGTAAGGATGACAAAGCCCCCAAATCTCTCCTCTAGCCAAAGCTTCATCTGCGTCTTTGGCTCTTTTTCTGGCTCTAGCTTCATCCAGAGTTGCGATCGCGTTTAGTTTAGAGTTATGTTCGGCAATTTGTGCCAAGTAGGCTTCTAAAACTTCGACAGCAGAGAAGGTGCGATCGCGAATTCCTTGAGCTATTTGATAGGCTGGCAAGAAAACTAAATTACTCATTTCTTTTCATTTGATTCTATTGAATTCAAGATTTTCAGGAGATCCGATCTTTCAAGTTAGATTCGTCATATCAGTACGATCTGGATTGATAATCTGAAATATTTCTGTTTTTGACAGGCGATCTCGAAGAGATCTGCTTCGCAGCGCGCTTCTAAAGCTTTTAAAAGTATCTGGCAATCGGGAGCAGCCCGAAGCCTACCTTTTCATAGGTGTGACGTGCTGGTGCATGACCTGGATCGCCTCCCGTATCAACCATAGCAATAGACATCCCAGCCTCTTTCATCCAAGTAAGAGCGAATTCCATCAGAGCAGTGCCAATGCCGTGACCTTGCCAATCTGGCTCGACGGCAACCATATAGATTTCACCCATGCTATCCTCTGAGTGTAATTTGACAGCTATAAAGCCCACAGTTGCATCATCTTCAATTGCCACCCAGACATTTGTGTCTGACGCAGCGCAGACATTCTCAACAGCTTTTTGTTGCTTCACACGCCAATTATTATCTGGATAGAATGCCTGGTACACATCAGTATCCATCGAGCTCTGAATCGAATCAAAAACAGGAGTCCAGGCTCTCAGGGAAAGACGAACAATGGCATCTCTGTGGTGGGAGGCGTAGGGTTTAATTTGCATAGTTTACCTTGAACGGGCGTAGTTTGGAGGTTTCCTCCAAACGTTGACCGCCCGATGATTTCATGTCAATCTGTATTTTAAAAGTATTAAATCGCGACAGTGAATTTCATTTTCGTAAATAGGTTTGTCATAGTTTTCGATGAAAAAGTCGGGAATTACACCAACGATTCTAAAGCCTGCCTTTTGATAAAAGGCTAATTGGTTGAGGCTGGAGTTACCCGTGCCTACTTCTATCTCTCTTGCCCCCAGGTTTTGAGCAACTGAAATTGCATGAGCTAAGATAGCTTTACCGATCTTTTGACCTTGATACTTGGGAGCAACCGCAATATTAGTTATTTCCCATAAGTATTCTGATTTTTGGATAATTATGAAAACACCAACTGTCTCACTGCCAATCCTGGCAACATGGCACAATCCATGTTTGAGATCGGTTTGAATATTTTCTAGAGAAGGTTGGGCAAGGAGTAATAAATCCCAAGGTGGCTCGTTCTGTTTTATTTCTTGAAATTGAATCATCTTTCAATTAAGTTTTTAGCTCGCTCGTTTGGTCAAGCTATCTAGCGATCGCTTTTTGGATTACCACAATTTAATTTTTGGCACTCTGTTCCTTCAAGCGATAATTCTCAAACACAACTTCAAATCCTTCCCCTTCTGGTGATGCACACATAATGCCAACTTGTAATTCTCGTTCGCGCTGCGCGGAAGCTTCGCTGAGCTCGCTTGGAAAATAAGCTAATCGAAAAGGGACATAATTGGAATTTTCATCTGCATAGGAAATGTGAATTGCTTCTTGGTGACGCTCGACGCGAAGACGCAGAGATGAAGGAGATGGGTGCAAGGGGGTCATCGACCAGTCCGAGTAGTTATGGGTGACTACCGCACTTAGATTTTGCACTCCATCAACATATTCAATACCTGCTTTAATCCAGTGCTTTTCGTCGGCACGAATCATAATCCCTGCTTGGTCGTACAAAGCTTTATAGTTTCCTCGTATCTCAACATCTACCACAAAGTCTGTATTGACTCGCTCGAAATAGAAGTGACCGTTATCGCGAATAAAACCATAGTGAGTAATGCGCCAGAAATCAGTCTTGGGTAAGGTGTTAACCACAATCTGCTTGTCAGAATTTGACCAGTTTACAGGTTCATTTAGCCATTCCATAGTTTGATACCACTAACATAGTTATCAATTTTTCCTTCTGCCCTCTACTTTGGTGCGCGATGCAAAGCGAGTCCTTTAGGGCTTTCCCTTACTCGGTCGGCGTGCTTTAGGGACGAAGTCCTAGTCATAATTGTATTGATAGCTTATGGTAGAACGGAATCCATACTGCTATGGGTGCAGTCAAAAGTAGTTGGTGATTCAGAGGGGCGATCGCGCACCGCGAATGCGCCAAAGCATCCAAACTAAACCGTCTAGTTTGAATAACGGGCAAGAGAATTTTTATTGGGGTTTACTTGATATTTAAAAGTAGAAAACTAAGAGGTTAGTATACATAAAAATAGAGCAGTTATTTTTATTGCTAAAAAAACTTTAACTCGCCAAATCTAATTTTGGCTCTAGGTCAGTATTTACTATGTTTAGATGAGCTGGTGATTTGTATTTATTCCAAAATTCAGACCACCAATCATTAGCTCTAATAATTCTTAAAGCGTGCCATAGGATTGATAGTATCAGGATGCCAAGTCGCCCCT
>JASJDX010000159.1 GCA_030064975.1 Pleurocapsa sp. MO_192.B19 | reverse complement strand
CCCCAGGTAGTATTAACCCCGTTCCTGGTAGAGATGCCTGGAGTATGATAGCCGGTTTAGAGACAGGAGACGTAGGTTTGTTGTGGGTGGCTGCTACTAATCCTGCGGTGAGTATGCCCGATTTAATTAGAACCAAAAAAGCATTATTACGATCGCCTTTTACCATTGTGCAGGATGCCTACTATCCTCTGGAAACTGCTAGCTTTGCTCATGTGGTATTACCCGCAGCCCAGTGGGGAGAAAAAACAGGGACTATGACTAATTCTGAAAGGGTTGTAACCCTCTGTTCTCAGTTTCGCCCAGCCCCAGGGAAAGCCAGACCAGATTGGGAGATCTTTGCTGAAGTCGGTCGTCGTTTAGGTTTTACCAAAGAGTTCGACTTTGCTAATTCGGCACAAGTCTATCAAGAGTTTGTCCAGTTAACTAAAGGTCGTCCGTGCGATATGGGTGGTTTGAGTCATGGTAGATTACGTCAACAGGGGGCAATTCAATGGCCCTGTCCTCTAGAAGAAATCAAAAACTTCAAGTTGGAAGACTTTCCTTTAGCCTGTGATACAGATGGTAACGTTGCTCAGGAGAGTGAAGAAGCCAAAGGTTTATTTTCTAATCTGTTTAAAAACAAAGACGAAACGCCCACTGCTAAAAGACTTTATACCGATGGCAAATTTAACACTCCTGACGGACGGGCAAAATTTGCCGCATTCCATGCCAAAGGGCTAGCTGAATCCATCGATACAGCTTATCCTTTTGTTTTAACTGTAGGTCGCCTCTATGAACATTGGCACACCATGACTCGTACAGGACGAATAGATCGCATTATGAAAAAACAACCCCAGCCCTTTATTGAAATTCATCCCAAAGATGCGGCTAAATTAGGTATCGAAGAACAAACTATGGTAGAAGTGCGATCGCGTCGGGGCATGGGACGTTTTGCCGCTAGAGTAACTAAGGCAATTACCCCTGGTACAGTCTTTGTGCCGATGCACTGGGGAGCATTGTGGACAGACAACGGCGAAGCTAATTTGCTAACTCACCCAGAAGCCTGTCCTATTTCTCTAGAGCCAGAATTAAAAGCCTGTGCGGTAAATTTAACGCCAGTAAAGTTCAAGGAATCCAACACCAATCAAACACTTGAGGGTATTCAACATACTTTAGTCGAAGAGTCAGTATCAGTTTAAAACTAACTAAGCAATCAACTTTTTAAAAGATTTGATGGGCAGTTCTAGTTCTTGAGCAGTCTCTTTTAATGTTGCTTGAAAACGTTCAATATCCGAACCAAAACCACATAATTTAGCAGCTGTCTCAACTCCAGCCGAGGCATTGGCTCTAGCACAATTGGTTAACTCTTCTCCTTTTAAGGGTTCTTCGCCTGAGAGGATTTTTTTTCTAGATTCGCCCCAGAAAGCACTAAGAGTGCAAATTTGCTTATCTTCTTGGTTTTTAATTGACCAGCGATACATAACCGCTTGAGGATCTACTCTCACCTCAAGCAATTTAGCACCCATATAATATTGCATCTGACTCAGGGTTTGTTGTCTTAGTTGTAAGGGGTCGTTTTTATTTACTGTACGCTCAAGATGAGCTTGAGTAGGTTTAGGCATTTTCTAAAGGTTTTGTATTGTATTATGACTTTATAATTCTTACTACTAAAATCTTACTAGTATACGCCCGATCTAAAATAGTTTCCCTCAAATTAGCTTTTAAATCAGCCATCTCTATCTGTAATTTTTTCTAATTTTATAAGGCAGAAATTAATGGATAACTCAGAATCCAAAACTCAAAACTCAAAACACTCTAACTATTTTCAATTTGAAGCAGATTTTGTTGGTTCTTTACACTGTATTCCGATGCAAGTAAGAATGAAACTAGATAACTGTGGCGTTAAGCTCAAGCTAGTACATTGGAATCATTTTAGCCAGTTAGAACGTCAAACTCTAGTAGATATGCCTTGCCAAACCCCAGCAGAAACCCAAACTTACCGAGAATTCCTGCAAAACCTGGTCACCGTTAAAACTGGTCAACCCGCCAAAGAATTAACCATAGATCCCCATCCACCTTGGTTAGATGATTCAACTATACCTAATGATGTTCAAACTAAAGCCCAAGAATGTGAAGTAGAGATTTCTTTAGAGCAATGGTCTAATCTCACTCCTGCTCAACGTTTTGCTTTAATCAAACTTAGTCGTCCTAGTCACGAAAACAAAAACTTTATTCCCGCATTGCAAGAGTTTGGAGTCATATCGTAAACAAAGCAACTTTCAGAATAATTTAAGTACGATTTTGTATTTTTCATCTTTATCGCATTTAAGCTAAAACTAAATCTTAGAAAAAAGCAAATTATCAATTTCTAAATTTAACTATGAAATCATTAAATGGACCTCGAAGTTCGGCATTTGTTCAGTTAATGAACTGGATTTTTCGACCCCTTGATTTTTTAGAAAAATGCCAAATCACCTATCGAAGTGATGGGACATCAGTTTGAAGTAGAAAAAATGCTCGCACCTAGTATTTATTTAACTCATCATCGAGAAGATCTTTATCCTGAACCCAAACAATTTAAACCAGAACGGTTTCTAGAGCGTCAGTATTCGCCTTATGAGTTTCTGCCTTTTGGAGGTGGTAATCGTCGCTGTATCGGCTATGCGCTGGCGTTACTGGAGATGAAATTAGTCTTAGCAACAATTCTAACTAACTGGGATTTGAACTTAACGAGCGATCACACCATACTTCCCAAACGTCGTGGTGCTACAATCGCTCCCGACAATGGCGTTCCCCTAATTTTAAACGGCAAACGCAGCCAAACTAAAAAAATATGGCGCTCGCGAAGCGTACCTGAAGAGTTTAATAAATTTTCTGAGTGCAATTTCTCTGCTTAAAATAACTTAAATAATAGACACAAAACTCTAGCCGAATCCTCTTGATAGATAAAGGTTTTAAAAATTCAGATAGTGTAGATAGTGTTAGGATCTAGCCACGAGAAAAGAAAAGTGAGAAAAATAAGGAAAATATAGTTAATGCAGGAATTTGACAAGTCAATATCCTTTGACGGTCGCGATATCCGACTCAAAGTAGGCTTGCTCGCACCACAAGCAGGCGGTTCAGTACTAGTGCAGTCGGGAGATACGGCAGTTTTGGTTACTGCCACAAGGGCGAAGGGAAGAGAAGGAATTGATTTTTTACCTTTAATGGTTGACTACGAAGAGCGACAGTATGCGGCAGGTCGTATCCCTGGAGGATTTTTTAGGAGAGAAGGTAGGCCAGGAGAGAAAGCGATCTTAACCAGTAGGCTAATCGATCGCCCAATTCGTCCTCTGTTTCCTAGCTGGTTGCGAGATGATATTCAGATAGTTGCTACTACTTTATCAATGGACGAGGATGTACCCCCAGATGTCCTTGCAGTTACAGGGGCTTCTGTAGCAGTTCTCTTGGCAGAAATTCCCTTTTATGGTCCGATGGCAGCGGTTCGTGTGGGCTTAGTCGGAGATGATTTTATTCTTAATCCTACTTATAAAGAAATCAAAAAAGGCGATCTAGATATAGTTGTAGCAGGTAGTCCTGAAGGCATTGTTATGGTGGAAGCTGGGGCAAATCAACTACCAGAACAAGATATTATTGAAGCGATCGATTTTGCTTATGAAGCGATTCAAGAACTCATTAAATCGCAACGAGACTTAATTAAGGAATTAGGTATTGAAGTCGTTGTCCCTGAAACTCCTGAGGAAGATGAGACATTAACAACCTTTATTAGCGATCGCGTTACTGATGATATTAAAAACATTCTCTCTCAATACGATCTAGATAAAAACGGTCGCGATGAAGCTCTAGATGAAATCAAAAAAACTAAGATTGAAGAGGTGATCGCTGAACTCCCTGAAAATGACCCCATTGCTATTGCCACTACCGAAGATTCTAAAGCAGTGGACAAAGCTTTTAAAACTCTAACTAAAAAGCTCATGCGGAGTCAAATCCTCGAAGAGGGTATGAGGGTAGATGGACGAAAACTAGACCAAGTAAGACCAATTACTTCGAGGGCAGGTGTTTTACCCAATCGAGTTCATGGCAGTGGCTTATTTAAAAGAGGTTTAACTCAAGTACTTTCCATTGCTACTTTAGGGACATCAGGAGATGCTCAGGATACTAGAGATGATCTTAACCCCCAAGACGAAAAACGCTATTTGCATCACTATAACTTTCCTGCCTATTCCGTCGGCGAAACTCGCCCAATGCGATCGCCTGGACGGAGAGAAATTGGTCACGGTGCGCTAGCTGAAAGAGCCTTAGTTCCTGTCTTACCCAGTGTTGAGGATTTTCCCTACGTATTGCGGGTAGTTTCTGAAGTATTGTCTTCTAATGGTTCAACTTCTATGGGTTCGGTGTGTGGTTCTACTCTCTCGCTGATGGATGCAGGAGTTCCTTTATCCAAGCCAGTTAGTGGTGCAGCTATGGGTTTGATCAAAGAGGGAGATGAAGTCAGAATTTTAACTGATATTCAGGGTATCGAAGATTTCTTAGGAGATATGGACTTCAAGGTTGCGGGAACAGATACTGGAATCACCGCCTTACAGATGGACATGAAAATCACTGGTCTTTCTGTAAAGGTAATTGCTGAAGCCATTAAACAAGCTCTTCCTGCAAGGATACATATTTTAAAAGAGATGCTTAAGGCGATCGCTGAACCTCGTCCAGAACTATCTCCTTATGCTCCCAGACTTCTTACCATGAAGATCGATCCTGAACTAATCGGTATGGTTATTGGACCTTCTGGTAAAACAATTAAAGCCATTACCGAACAAACTGGGGCAAAAATTGACATTGAAGACGACGGTACAGTAATTATTGCTGCTGTCGAGGCAGAAAAAGCCGAGATGGCTCGTAAGATGGTTTACAACATTACCCGCAAACTAAATGAAGGAGATGTCTACGTGGGTAAAGTTACGAGAATTATTGATATTGGTGCTTTTGTCGAAATTTTGCCAGGAAAAGAGGGCATGATCCACATTTCCCAGTTAGCTGAAGGCAGAGTAGGTAAAGTCGATGACGAAGTAGCAGTAGGAGACGAAATTGTGGTCAAAATACGTGGCTTCGATCAAAAAAATCGTCTTAATTTAACTAGACTAGGTATTCATCCTGACGAAGCTGCCGAAGCTAGAGCTTCAGCTATGTAAAAGGATAAGGGATGAGGAATAAGGAGTAAGGAAATACGCAGGTTGCAAATTATTTCCTCCCCCCTCATTGTTCATCCCTTTTATCCCAGGGGTATAGCTTTGACTTTTTTAGTTGCTAAAACTCTAATTTTGACAACCAGTTCATTCTGCATTGATTCAGTGCTGCCGCCTAAAGCAGTTTGCGGTTTTGCCATTACATCTACCGCCCCAGCTTTCATTACTTCGTAGATGTTATCTACATCACTTTTCTGTACTGCATTACTGAGAACCAAAATTGGCGTGGGATGATGTGCCATTACTTGCTTGGTAAATTCTAAGCCGTCCATCTGGGGCATTTGTAAATCGGTACAAATCACATCAGGACTTAGTTGTGAAACTAAATCCAATCCTTCCTTACCGTTACCAGCTTTACCAATCACTTCAATATAGGGAGAAGAACTAAGCATTTTTTCATAAATGTTAATTGCAACAGCAGAATCTTCTACTAATAAAACTCTAATTTTAGCCATGATACTTTTTTCTAATTAATTTGTATTGTGGTATTTGGACGAGAAAAAATTGATCGGTTGTTTACCAGAGGTTTCCCGCCAGCCAACACTCTAAAGAAGAAGTGGGCAACGGGAGCAGTATAGATTTGGTATTGAGAAATCATCTTTTGTTTAAGATTAAAGAAATATTTGACTATAGAGCCAGATTTAAATTAAGGGTATAACTGCAACTTTTTTAGTTGCCAAAACTCTAATTTTTACAACTAGTTGATTTTGCATTGATTCAGTATTACCGCCCAAAGCAGTTTGGGGTTTTGCCATTACATCTACTGCTCCAGCTTTCATTACTTCATAGATATTGTCTACATCAGCTTTTTGGACACTATTACTTAAAACCAAAATTGGTGTGGGGTAATGTGCCATTACTTGCTTGGTAAATTCTAAGCCGTCCATCTGGGGCATTTGTAAATCGGTACAAATTACATCAGGACTTAGCTGAAAAACTAAATTCAATCCTTCCTCACCGTTGCTAGCTTTGCCAATTACTTCAATATGGGGAGAAGAATTGAGCATTTTTTCATAAATGTTAATGGCAACGGGGGAATCTTCGACTAATAAAACTTTGATCTTAGGCATAGTATTGTAATTAGTTATTTAAGTTGATCAATTGATTGAGAGTGTTGAACAGAAGTTGTTGGTCAAAATCACCTTTAGTTAAATAAGCATTTGCCCCAGCATCTTTACCGCGACGCTTATCTTCTGGTGATGCTAGGGTGGTGATCAGCACAATAGGTAGTTGTTTATATTTACTTTGTTGCCGAATAGCTGTGGTCATTTCCAAACCATTCATGTTGGGCATTTCTACATCAGACAACACGATATCAAAATCCTGCTCTTGGACTTTATGTAACCCTTCTAAACCATTAGTTGCCACGGTGACATCGTAACCAGCACCTTTTAGAAGACGTTGCATTTGGGTACGGATAATAATTGAATCTTCTACTAGGAGTAGTTTGTTTTTAATTGCTGCTGATTCCACTGGACGAGAGATATCCTGCCAACTACCATTTCTCAGGGAATGGAGCAAATCAGGAGGATTGAGAATCATACATACTGCTCCGCTACCCAAGATAGTTGCCCCTACAATATTAGGAATACGTTTAAGTAATTTACTTTGGGGTTTGAGAACTACATCTTGTTGATCTACTAAATCATCGACAATTACCCCAAAACGTTGGGGGGGCATACCGTCAGACTTATCGTTACCAATCTGAAGGATGATACAAGCAAGATTATGTTTACCTGTAGTGTAATTTTCTGATGTTGGTAATTTTAGTAAATCTGCTAGCCAAGCTACGGATATAGGCTGTTGGTCAAAAGTAATTGTTTGATTACCTTTAATCGCATATATATCCTGTGGTGTGATAGTTAGCATGGTTTGAATAAACTCTAAGGGTAGAGCATAAAGAGTCTGGTTGATTTCAACAATCAGGATTTTAGTAGTTGCCAGACTAGTGTTTAAACGAACCTGAAATTTACAGCCATTACCAGGGGTAGAAGTTACTTGAATTGAACCCTTGAGACGTTCGACATTAGCCCGAACTACGTCTAAACCAACCCCTCTACCAGAAAGTTCAGTTATTTCAGTACGGGTAGAAAAGCCTGAAGCAAAGATCAAGGATTGAATCTCTGATTCACTCATGGCAGATAATTCTGCTTCAGTAAGTACTTTACGCTTAATTGCTGTATTACTAATACTTTCTAAATTTAAACCCCGCCCATCATCACTAATTTCAATACCAATGCTGCTACCTGTTTGATAACCGCGCAAGACAATTGTGGCTGTAGCAGGTTTACCCTGGCTAATTCTTTCTGCGGAAGTTTCGATACCGTGATCGATCGCATTACGAATTAAATGCAGTAGGGGATCTTTGATTTCTTCTAAAATTAGTTTATCGGCTTTAGTATCACCTCCTTCAATAACTAGGTCAATTTCTTTACCCTGTTGTCTGGCTAAATCCCTCACCATACGGGGATAAATATTAAATACCGTTGATAGGGGTAACTGTCTTAAACCCTGAATTCCCGTTTCTAGGCGATCGGCAATAATACTTAAACTGGCAACATCTTCACTAGCTCTAGTTTTCAGGTTACTAGCCAAATGACCCAAAGAATTTAGATATTGTTGAGCATGACTAAAGAAATGCCGTAGGGGGACAAATTGTTCTGGAGTAAGGCGTTCTTCAATTCCCTCAAAAAGATTATCAATACCAGAATTAGATTTATTCCATCCCTCCCACAGAGCTAACATTTGATTAATTTCCGTCATCTGCTGGGAAATACGCAGCTTGGTAACGGCTAACTCGCTAGCTTGAGTCATCAAGGTGTCTAGCTTTTGTGGTTCAACTCGAATGGTGTCAATTTTATAATCTCGGTTAGCTGCTTTTGTAGGCTGGGAATTATTAACTGCAAATGTATCAGGTACTTGTTCAGGCTCAACTGCTATTATGCTTTCCGTAACATCATCATCGTCATCAAATAGAGAAGCCTCTGAACTTGATTCATCTGCGAATAAATCATCGGCATCATCGTCATCAAACAGAGAAGCCTCTGAACTTGACTCATCTGCGAATAAATCCGCTTCGGAATTGCCAGAAGGTTCAGCAACATCTGATGCACCCATTAATAATGCCAATACCTCAAAAGTATTAACTTCTACTGCTTCTCCTGTAATTGCCTGATGGGAGAGTTGATTAACTGCATCAATACCTTGGTACAAGCGATCGCACAACTCAGGAGTTAGATCTCCTTTTCCCGCCTTAATATCTTCAACACAGTCCTCTAGCTGATGCACTAGCATCTCAATGTCATTTAACCCCAGCATCCGCGAGTCGCCTTTAAGGGTATGAGCTTCCCGTAAAAATTCTTCAACTGCCGAGGTATCCTGGGGATTTTTTTCCAAGATCATCAACTCAGACTCCAGCTTTTGTAGGTGTTCGCTACTGGAGGTTTTATAAAGCTCTCTTAGCTCTTCGTCTTCTATCATCATAATTATGCTGTTTGGGGAATTCTTATTAAACAATCGCTCTTAATTCTTCAGCAGATTTTTTTAGCTGCACCGTAGAAGCTTTTACTTCCCCCATGTCAGTTGTTGTATCCATTGCCCCCAGGTTAAGAGCATTGACTGCTGCCAGAATTTCTTGAATACCTACCGCTTGTCGTTTAGCCGCATCAGAAATCTGCGAGGTGTTGGCGAACACATTGTTAACAGCCTCCTTCACCCCAATAAAGGATTCGGCAGTACCTAATGCCAATTCAATACTAGATTCTGCGGTTTTCTTTCCTTCATCTGTTACCATTACCGCACTGTTCATTGCTGCTTGTACATCCGTTACCAGGGTATTAATTTTATCGGCAGATTTACGACTCTGATCGGCTAATTTCCGAATCTCACCTGCAACCACACCAAAACCTTTTCCATATTCCCCAGCACGAGCCGCCTCAACTGCTGCGTTCAGAGCCAGCATATTTGTCTGGTTAGCCAAGTCCCCTACTAGTTCTGATACACTGGCGATTTGTTCTGTTTGTTCACTGAGGTTAATAATTTGTTCGGCGATCTCTCTTACCCTCTCCTTGAGGTTTTCCATCCCCACTCTAGTTTGCTCTACTGTTTGCGCTCCAGTTTCTGCTAAGGAAAGAGCTGTACTAGCACTTTTTGCCGATTCTTCTGCTTGTTGTGCCGAAAGACGGGAAGTTTCTCCCAATAAATCCACTGTTGCAGTAGTTTGATTAACAGAACTTGCCTGTTCATTGGCAACCTGTTCTTGACGTTCAACTGTAGAAGCAATCTCATTCGAAGAGTCGGCAATACTTTCAGTAAAGTCTTGTAAGGTACTACTGATTTTTCGAGAGCCAGCGACAATTATAGTTACAATTAGTAGACTGAGCAAAGCTACAAACAACTCAATTGTTTTTAACTGGCTAATACTGTTTGCTGTATATTCTTCTGCTGCACCTACTGCTGCGTTAGTTAGTTCAAATAACTTCTCACTTTCTTGTAAGAGAGCAGCACGGTTACTGTCTGTAGGTTTATTTCTTACCTGTTGAATTAACCCTTTGACCGTGTTCCATTTTGCCTCTGCCTCTTGCATTTTTGCTACATAGGCTGCATCCGTAGCTTGTTCAAGTTCTAATTCTGTATTTCCCTTAAGTAAGCCATCAATCAGCTGATCTAGCCTGGCAATCAATTTATCGTCGGGACTATTAGATAGTTCTAACTTAACTGACCTTTGTGTACCCCCCCGAACCACACCAGACAAGTTAATTACTTTGGCATTGTTTTCCGAAGAAGCCAGGAAAATAATCCCTAAATTACCTAAGACAACAGTAGCAATTCCCAGGGCGCCTGCGGTTAACTGAGTTCCAATTTTCATTATGATTTACCTATAGTTTTAATTGTGTTAATTGGTTAATAAAAATATCTGTTTATGCTGCTAATTCGACGGTCAAAACCCCTTGAGCTAGTAGCTTAGGCAAGTCAATCACATTTAATGGCCGCTCTAGATAATCTGCCATTGCTTTGAGATATGTTGCCGTGTCAGCATTGATGGCAACAGGAACGGGTTTTAGTTCTTCGAGGCGAAAATAAATTACATCAAATACTTCTTCGACAATAATTCCTACCACAATCTCATCAACCTCAATTACCACTGCTTTAGCTGTCTGGTTATAGTTATTGATTGTTAGATTCAAAGGCTGACGAATATCGACCAAAGTCAGAATCTCTCCCCTTAAGTTCATATTGCCGATAATATGACTCGGACAACAGGGAATTGTCGTAACTCGTTCAATTTTGGTAAATTCTCTTACTATACCTAAATCTAAGCCGAAATAATCACCATTAATGCTAACTACAGCAATAGGAATTAATTCTGTTGGTTCAACATCATCCTTTGAATCCCGCAAATTAGCTGCACGTTGATGCAAAATTTCTTTAGTGGTAATAGAAGCATCAGGAAAATAGCGGTCATAAAAATCAATGGCTGATTGATATTCTGTTTCTTCTGAAGGATCGACTAATGTTTCTAAGACGTCGGGATGGCGCACTAAATTATCGACATTAAGTAAAATAATCATCTCGTCATCCAGATTAATCACACCATTGACAAAAGCCTGGTTGATATTTCTTTCTCGTCCATAGGACAAATCAGCCTGAATATATCGATCATCAATATCATTAACAGTCTCCACCTGATTCACGATTATCCCCACTTGTAATCCTTGAGACTCAATTACAATCACACTGTCTTTTAGATAACACTGCTCAAATTGATGACCAAAACGCAGATCTAAATGCATTACTGGGATAAACAAAGAATGCAAGTTTAGCAAACCGACAATATCTGCTGGTGCTTCGGCTACAGGAGTTAATTCTGGTAATAAGAATATTTCTTTGACTTTT